>JAEUQD010000097.1 GCA_016789925.1 Bryobacterales bacterium
GTGGGGCTACAGCCGTTCGGCGCCGGTGGTCGACGACAACGGCACGTTGACCTTTACCGCGCGGCCGCGCCGGAACACCGTCAGTTCCACCGAATCGCCCGGTTTCTTCTGCGACATGGCGCGGTTGATCGCATCCGGCCGGTCCACCTTCACGCCGTCAATGGCCAGCACCAGGTCCCCGCCCACGCCTACTTCCGTGTTCCCCACGTAGACATATTGCTGCGCCCCGCGAATGCCGGCCGCAGCGGCGGGAGAGTCGGGCTGCACCTCGTACACCAGGAAGCCGCCGGCAGCCGGCAATTCCAGCGCTTCCGCCAGGTCGCCCGCGACATAAGCGCCCGACACGCCTAACCGCGGACGCACGAAGCGGCGGCTGGTCTGGAACCCGCTCATCATCATCTTTGCCCGGTTGATGGGCATCGCGAACCCGATGCCGATGTTGCCGCCCGGACCGTAGATGGCTGTGTTGACTCCGATCACGTTACCTTGCGAGTCCAGCAGCGGTCCACCCGAGTTGCCGGGATTAATCGCCGCATCTGTCTGGAGCATGCCTTCCAGCACCCGGTTCGACTCGTCGCGAATGTCGCGCCCCATCGAACTGATAATGCCCACCGTCAACGTGCCGCTCAACCCGAAAGGATTGCCGATGGCGAGCACCTTCTGGCCCACCTGCACTTTGTCGGAATCGCCTAACCGTAGCGTGGGCACTTTCTTTCGCGGGTTGACCTTGATCAGCGCCAAGTCGTTGGATGGATCGCGGTCAAGAACGGTGGCCTCATAGCGCGTCTGGTCCGCCAGGGTCACCTGCAACTTCGCCGATCCCGAGATCACGTGGTTGTTCGTGATGATCAGCCCGTCGTCATTGACGAAGAACCCCGAGCCCGACTCGCGCACCGGATACACGTTCCAGAAGAAATCGCGTTTGTACACCGTCGAAGTGATATTCACCGTAGCGTTGTGCGCCTCCCGGTAAATATCGATGTTGTTCACTTCGTCGGTGCTCAGGCCCGCCGCCTTGCCCACCTGCGGACCCGACCACAAGGGTCCTGTCACCGCGTCGCTCCCTCGGAACCAACGGGGCAACAATCCCGACCGCGACGTGATCACCACAAACGCGCCCGCCATCAATGCGGCCAATACGAAAATGCGCAGCTTCATTGAACTAAACTCCGTAGACTCCGGTAGACGGATTCCGTTTGGCGAATGGTTTCTTCCTTCGTGCCCGACGTATCCACAATATAGTCGGCGCGGGCCGCCTTTTCGGCCAGCGGCAATTGCCGCCGCAACCGCGCCAGCACTTCCTCACGGCTCAGATGGTCGCGCTTCATCGCGCGTGTGATCTGTTGCTCCGGGGTGCACATCGCCACGATGATCTTCTGGTAGCGCGTGTCCGATCCGGTCTCATACATAATGGCTGCTTCCACTACGGCAATTCCTTGGGGATCACGCTCCGCTACCTCCGCCAGCCAGCGTTCCTGGCGTTCAAACACTGCCGGATGAACCAGAGAATTCAACACCCCTAATCGTTCCGGGTCGTCGAAAACCAAAGCGCCCAGCCGCCTCCGGTCAATCGAGCCATCTGTGTTTAGGATACCGCTCCCGAATTCGGCGATCACCTGCTGGTAGGCTTCGCCGCCGGAGGCAAGCACGGCATGCCCAAGTTCATCGGCGTGGATCACGTGGCAGCCCAACTTGCTCAACGCTGAGGCGACAAACGACTTGCCGGAGGCGAGCCCGCCCGTCAATCCCACCCGCAGCATGGCCCTATCCCTGGCCGAGGTGGGCTTCCGCCGCCGCCACCGTGTTGGCCATCAGCATGGCGATCGTCAACGGACCCACGCCGCCCGGCACGGGTGTCACGGCGCCCGCTTCGTCCACCTCCAGCGGATGCACGTCACCGAACAGCAGACTGCCCTTCCTCGCAAATTCCGCCTGTTTGGCTTCATTGCCGGGGAACACCGCCTCCACTTCCTCCGCCGTTGTCAGCCGGTTCATCCCGACATCGACCACCGTTGCGCCCGGTTTGATAAAGTCGCGCCGGATCAGTCCCGCGCGCCCAATCGCCGCCACCAGAATGTCGGCGCGCCGGCATTCTCCCGCCAGGTCGGCCGTCTTCGAATGGCAAATCGTCACGGTCGCATGCGCATGCAACAGCAGCAGCGCCATCGGCTTGCCCACGATATCGCTGCGGCCCACGACCACGGCCTTCTTACCCGCCACGGCGATCTCATTCCGCCGCAGCAATTCCATGATTCCCGATGGCGTGCAGGCTCGCGGACCCGGGTTGCCGCTCACCAGGTTCCCGACATTGAATGGATGAAACCCATCGACGTCCTTCTCCGGTGTCACCGCCATCAACACCTTCTTCGCGTCTACATGCCGGGGCAACGGCATCTGTACCAGAATTCCGTCGATCTCCGGGCGCTGGTTTAGGTCATGAATCAACGCCAGCAACTCCTCGGTGGTCGTCGTCGCCGGAGGCGCATGCTTTTCGCTGTACAGCCCGAGATCCTCGCACGCCTTCACCTTGCTGCGGACGTAGATCGCCGAGGCCGGGTCGTCCCCTACCAGCACCACCGCGAGCCCGGGACGCCGCGGCAGCGCCGCGACACGCGGCCGAAGCTCCAACAGAATCTGATCGCGGACAACCTTACCGTCAAGAATTCGGGGCATGGGATTTGATTCGGAAATGATAAAGCAGGGCGCCGGCCGCGATCGTCACAATGGCCGCAATCGAAATCTTCGGTTGCAGCGTCAGTCCGAACAGCGTCATCCAAACGCCCACCATGATAAAGACAGCAGGAATGAGCGGAAACGCAAAACTCACCACGGGCAGCTTCTGCCAGCCCGGCCGCTTGCGAAACACCAGCAGGCTCGAAACAGTCACCGTCGCAAAGAAGTTCAAAAGAAACCCGATGTAGACCACCAGGTCCGGAAATGGCGTCAGGGTAAACAACACCGCGGCCGCGCCTTGCCACACAATCGCGTTCACCGGCGTATGCCACCGCGGATTGATGACCCCCGCTCCCGGGAAGAACGCGCCATTCTTCGCCATCGCGTAGTACACGCGCGGCCCGATGGTCACCATCGCGTTCACGGTCGACATCAGCGACACCGCCATCAACGCCGCGAAGATGCCGCCCACCGCCGGTCCGAAGAGATTCGACGCCGTCAGCGAGCCGATCGCAATCACGCCCTTCATCTCTTCGAGCGGCGTCGAGTAGATGAATAACAGGTTCAGCCCCAGATACAGCAC
>JAEUQD010000122.1 GCA_016789925.1 Bryobacterales bacterium
CGATGATCGACGAAATCCCGACAATATCGTACTGGTTCGTCTTGAGTTCTTCGGCAAAGCGCTCGCGGGTGGGAAAGTCGAGCACCGCACAAGGCGCGGAAATATTGGCCTGAATGAAGAGAATGCCCCACGACCGGTGGACCAGGCGGAGCGAGAACGGACCTTGCAGCCGGGTCACCTGATGGTGGTAGAGCTCCAGGGGCTTCATGGAGCGGCTGCCGAATTCATCGTCCTGGGCGTACGGTCCGAAGACGGACGAGAGCAAGATACGGGCCTGGCTGCCCTTAGGATGGCGCGGTTGGTTCATGGGCTAATTCGACCGAATTGTCCTATGCTAGCACACGGGAGTACAAGGCCCGATAGTGTGGAAGGCGACATTCTGTCCAGGTGCCCTGCTCCAGAGCTGGACAAATTGTCGGGAAGCGGCAAAGCTCGGCTTGCATTTTCAATGGGTTAGAGTTTGGCGCAAAGCGTGCGAGGTTGGAAGGCGTCTGGAGAATCCAACATGATCAAGATTGCCTTCTTCTCTAAATTGCTGGTGTTGCCCGTCGCCGGGTTTGGACTTCTGGTGGCCGCTCCCCATGGAAAGATTGCCAAGGACATCAAGCACGATAATCCACAGGAGAAGCTGGACGTGATTGTCACGTTCAAGAATGCGCCGACGACCGAGCACCATGAAAAGGTAAAGGCGCGCGGAGGACGGCTGAAGCACAATCTAGGATTGGTCAAAGGCGGCCTCTATACGATCACGGCGGGGGAGTTGGAGACACTGGCGGAGGATCCAGACGTTGAGTCGATCCATCCTGACCGGCAGGTACGAGCGGCACTCGACAACGCGGCGGCGGCCGTCAACGCGCAGGCGGCTGTGTCGGCGAAGCTGAACGGTACGGGAATCGGCATCGCCGTGATTGACAGCGGCATCGCGCCGCACGCCGATTTCAACGACACCAAGGGCGTCAGCCGCGTCGTGTACCGGCAAGACTTTGTCTGTTCAGGATGCACCGGCGACCCTTACGGCCATGGGACTCACGTCGCCGGCATCATCGCCGGGAACGCGGCGTATTCCGGGGACAGCACGTTCTTCCGGCGGTTTCGAGGTATCGCCTCGAACGCGAAGCTGATTGACCTGCGGGTTCTGGACAGCAATGGGGTAGGAACCGACAGCAAAGTGATCGCGGCGATTCAGCGGGCGATCCAACTCAAGAGCACGTACAACATCCGTGTTATCAACCTGTCGCTGGGGCGTCCGGTTTATGGGAGTTACCTGGACGATCCGCTGTGCCAGGCGGTGGAACAAGCCTGGAATGCAGGGATCGTCGTGGTGGTGGCCGCCGGCAACCAGGGTCGCAACAACAATGGCGGGATCCAAGGTTATGGGACGATCGCCGCGCCGGGGAACGATCCGTACGTGATCACGGTGGGGGCGATGAAGAGCGGAGGCACACCGGAGCGGAGCGACGATCGGATTGCCAGCTACAGTTCCAAGGGACCAACTCTGTACGATCATTTTCTCAAGCCTGACCTGGTGGCGCCGGGTAACCAGCTCGTTTCCACCGCATATGCTTGGGGATATCCGACCCTATACCAGCAGTATTCGACGACCAAAATTCCGATGACCTACTACGCGGTATCGGGCAGTTCAGCGGCCGCTATCTGGTACTACAAGCTGAATGGAACCAGCATGGCAACGCCGGTGGTGAGCGGCGCGGTGGCGGTCCTGTTGCAAAAGACGCCTGCCCTGACTCCGAACCAAGTGAAAGCCCGACTGATGAAGACCGCCTATAAGAGCTTTCCGGCCAGCAGTGTCGCGGTCGACCCTGCCACGGGCCAGGCTTTTTCGAGCTACTACGATGCGTTCACGGTCGGCGCCGGGTATCTGGATATCCAGGCGGCTTTGGCAAATCGGGATCTGGCCAGCGGCAGCGCGCTATCCCCGAAAGCCGTTCACGACCCATCCACGCAGACCGTGTCGTTGGTGTTCGCGCCGAACTCGGCTTGGGGCACCAGTCTGGTATGGGGCACGAGCCTGGTGTGGGGTACACAGGTGGTTTCGGGCACCAGCCTGGTGTGGGGCACGAGTTTGGTATGGGGCACCAGCGGGACCGAAGGCTTTGACGTGCTTTGGGGAACGGGTAGCAATGGAACTGTGGATCCGGCCTCGATTGTGTGGGGAACGGGCAGTGGGAACGTGAACCCCTTGAGCGTGTTGACACAAGGGGAGAACTAATCAGTCATCAACCCGGGAGCACTTCGTCGAGAATGGACCTATGACGAAGTTGCGGATTGTCCCGGCGACGGAAGAAGACGTGCCTGTAATCCTGGAGCTGATTCTGGCTCTGGCGGAATATGAACGGCTCACGGACAGCGTGACGGCGACCGAGGAACAGCTTCGCGAGACCTTGTTCGGGAGCAAGCCGGCAGCCGAGGTATTGTTGGCTCATTGGGATGGGGAGTGCGCGGGCTTCGCCGTGTTCTTCGGAACCTACTCGACGTTCCTGGCGCAGCCAGGTCTCTACCTGGAAGACCTCTACGTGAGGGCCCATCTGCGCGGGAAGGGAATCGGGCTGGCGCTTCTGAGGCGCCTGGCCTTGATCGCCGCCGAGCGGAACTGTGGCCGGCTGGAGTGGGCCGTGCTCAATTGGAACGAGCCCTCGATTCAGTTTTACGAAAAGTTGGGGGCCGAGCCGCTGAGCGAGTGGACGAAGTACCGTTTGAGCGGGGAGGCCCTGCGGAACCTGGCGGCTGGGACGGTTTGACGGGTGATTTCGTTTCGCACCGAGTTGATCTGATTGGGGTTACTGGTATCCGACCGGATTAATGGTTTAGATTCTGGTCAGAATTCTGGTTAGATATTCGCTACACTCGCTGTGGGCCATGGGGAGTCGGGTAGGGTTCAGGTCCTTGGCGGACCCGATCCTCTATACTGCCGCTTATGAAGGGTCCTCTGAACCGCTGGCGTTTGGCGGCCGTTGGCTTTCTGTTGAGTGGCGTCGCGTTGAGCGCTGCTCCCAAGGAACCGCAACGCGATTGGCGGGCTGCCACGGTGGTGGAGGTCTTGCCGCCCGGACAGCAAAAGCGCGCCGAGCCTGAGTCACTGAATCCGTCCGCGACTCCCATCCCGCGCCAGAGTCCGTTTCCGATCTACACGGCGGCTGGGGGTAATACGCGGTGGGTGTTCGTATTCGAGGTGAACGATGTCACTAACGATGTCACTTATGTGGCCTCGACGCAAGCATTCAGGGGGGACTCTTTTCTCCACAGACTCCAGCCGGACGGTACGGTGGAATTGGCGCGGCAAGGGAAGCGAGACCTTTACGTCCGTGTTGAGGGCAAGAAAGAGGAAAAGCTTCGCCTGCTCGACGAAGTGACGGCCCAGCCCCCCGATGCCGCGAAGGACCGGTAAGCGGGCTCCTTAGGACCCGTGAAATGGTCTTCGGAGTACTATTTTTTCGGGACGATCGATGCGGCGCGGCCTACGCGGCTCAGCGAGGTCTATGCCGGTGTGGATGCGCAATAGGCCAACTTCGAGGCCAGGACCTGACACGATTTACAGCGGAACATCACTACAACTGTCGAAGGAGTTCCATCAATGAGCACCATTGGCGACGGCACTTATACTCTTCGACAGAAGAGCAGCGGCCGGTTCCTGGACGCCCACGAGAACGCGGCGAACGGCTTCCGTCTGGTCACTCGAACCGCACAGAACAACGACACGCAGCGCTGGGAGGTGAAGAGCCAGGAGGGCGTTATCTGGACGCTCCGGCAGGAGAGCAGCGGCCGGTTTCTGGACGCCCATGAGAACGCCGCCAACGATTTTCGCCTGGTCACTCGTCCAGCGCAGAATAACAACACCCAGCGGTGGCTGATACTCGGTGGCGAGGACAACCATACTATCCAGCAGTTGAGCAATCTCCGGTTCATGGACGCTCACCAGGTGGCCGCCGAGGACTTCCGGGTGGTCACGCGCCCGGCCCAGGGCAATGACACCCAGCGTTGGCTCTTCGATAGTGCCGGACCGAGCCGGTTTAGAATCCGCCAGAAGAGTAGCGGCCGGCTCCTGGACGCTCACCAGAATGCTGCGAACGATTTCTCGGTGGTCACTCGTCCGGCACAGGACAACGACACGCAGGTCTGGATTAGAGAAATCGTTGGAGCCGTCTACACGATTCGCCAGAAGAGCAGCGGCCGGTTCGTGGACGCTCATGAGAACGAGGCCAACGATTTTTCGGTGGTCACGCGGCCGGCACAGAACAACGACACGCAGCTCTGGGCGTTGGTGGACAACGATGGGAGCTTCACGTTCCAGCAGTTGAGCAGCCTTCGTTACCTTGACGCCCACGAAACAGCCGCGAATGACTTCGGTGTCGTGACGCGCCCGGCACAGAACAGCGACACCCAACGCTGGATTACCAACTTTGGGGGTTGATTCCTGACGGCCGGCACATCACCGTGCTAAACAGGGAGCAACTCGTCATGAAACCCGATCGCGAGATTGCTCTCCTGTTGGCGGCACTCGATGAAGCCTTCGATCGCCGCTCCTGGCACGGGACCAACCTTCTTGGCTCGCTGCGATCTGTACCCGTCGCGCAAGCCTTGTGGCGGCCCGCGGCGGGACGGCACAACATCTGGGAACTCGCCGTCCATGCGGCCTACTGGAAATACACGGTCTGGCGGACCATTGCGGGCGCGCCACGGGGCTCGTTTCCGCTGAAAGGATCGAACTGGTTCCCGCGCTCAAACGGTGACGATGCGGCTTGGCTGGCCGACCTCCGGCTTCTGAAAGACCAGCACCGTGCGCTCCGGGATGCGGTGGCGAGTCTTT
>JAEUQD010000126.1 GCA_016789925.1 Bryobacterales bacterium
TTCGAAAGAAGAAGGCCATGCTTCCGATTGTTCACGTCCCACTTCCTAGGCTAATTCTCCCTGAGCGCCCGCAACCGGGGATTGGAGGGATTGACAGGGAAGGCGTGGGACGTACGGCTGGGCTTCCTCGATCGGCCCAGGATGGCAAACGACATGATCGTCCGCTTGGAATTGTTCTTCAGCAGAGAAGGCGGTGAGCCTGCCGAATTCGGGGTCCTCCAAGTGGCAGAGCTGGGGGTCGAGACGCTCCCTCCGCCTCCAGTGGCCCAGGCATAGTTGACCGAACTTCGACGGGAAGGATCACCTGGCAGTACTCACCTAGCACGAGTGCCAGTACCAGGCCACTTTTACGTATTCCATTTGCCTGATACAATTGCGCACCATGGGTTTTGTCCATGCTCTTTCTTTGTTCGCAGTCTGCTTGGGTGCGGCTGCGGAGTTGGCGGCCGCGCCAACATTAGCTTCGTTGCCCTTGCGGTTTGAGCCGAATCGCGGCCAGGCGGGCAAGAGTGCCGCGTTTGCGGCGCGCTCGGGGAAAATGGCGCTGTCGCTGAGCGCTACCGGCGCGACGATCGCGTTTCGGAACGGGGAAACGGTGGCAATGACGGTGGAAGGTGCGAATGCGGCCGCGCGCATGGAGCCGGAGCAGCCGCTAGAGGGCACCAGCAACTACCTTCTCGGCACGCGGCGGGAGGACTGGATCAGCGGCATCCCCGGTTATGGGCGTGTCCGTGCCAAGGGCGTGTATCCAGGAATCGATGTCGTCTTCTATGGGAAGGGTGGGATGGTGGAGTACGACTTTGTAGTCGCACCGCAGGCGGACCCGAAACGGATTGGGCTGCGGTTTGAGGGCGCGAAACGGCTGGAACTGGATGCTTCGGGGGACCTGGTGATCGAGACGCAGGGGGGCCAGCTCCGGCACAGGCGTCCGGTGGTGTACCAGGAGGCGAACGGGCAGCGGAAAGAGATTGCCGGGGCATACCGGATCGAGCGCGGGAACCGGGTGCGGTTCGAGGTGGGCGCCTATGACAAGGCGCTGCCGCTGGTGTTGGATCCGGTGCTGAGCTATAGCACGTACCTAGGCAGTTCGGGCGATGAGGGGAACTACGGCGCACTGGCGGTGGACGCGACGGGGGCGACGTACATCGCGGGAGAAAGCGTGCGTTTGACGGGACAGCCGGGCGACTATCCGACGACGTCCGGGGCGTTGCGAACCACTTCGACAACGGGGACGCGGTCGGATGCAGTGATCACGAAGTTGAGCAGCGACGGATCGCGGCTGGTTTACTCGACGTATATCGGCGGGTCGGCTGGGGACGTGATTACGCGGCTGGCGTTGGTGCCGGATGGGACGCTGTACTTTCTGGGACACACGGACTCGACGGACTTCCCAACGACGGCGGGGGTGATGCAGATGCGGCACGCCGGCGGCCGGTTTGACCTGTTTCTGGGGCGGTTGAACGCGGACGGCTCGCAATTGATGGCTTCCACCTACATTGGGGGAGCGGGCGCGGATTTGTCCCGAGGCTTGATTTACACGGAGCCGCGGATCATCGTCGGGATGCAGACGGAGTCGAGCGGGTTCCCGACTTCGACCGGCGCCGCGCAGGCTGCTCGCGCGGGCGCGACCGATCTTTACATCCTGGGCGTGCGTCCGGACTTGAGTGCGCCGGTCACGGCAACGTATTTTGGGGGAGCGGGCGCGGATGAGTTAAACGACGTGCGGATGGATGGGTTGGGCAATATCCTGGCGACGGGCCGAACCGCCTCGGCGAACTTTCCGACGACCGGCGAAACGGGAGCACGCTCGGGGCCGCACGATGTGTTTGTCGTGAAGCTGGACACGGCGTTTCGAACGGTGATCTTTTCGCGATTGATCGGCGGCGAAGGCACCGAAGCGGGGATCGGGATCACGTCGGATCCGAGTAACAACGTGTATGTTGCCGGCGACACGAATTCGAGCAACTTTCCAACGACGGCGGGCGCCTTCCAGACGAGCTTCAAAGGAGGTGTGGACGGGTTTGTCGCCAAGTTGACGCCGGCGGGAGGCATCACCTATGTGACGCTGCTAGGAGGCAACGGCGAGGAAAACGCGTTCGCGCTCGCGGCCGATAACCAAGGAAGCGTGGCGGTGGCGGGATTTTCGTTTTCGACGGATTTCCCGCTGACGGCGGACGCCTGGCAAACCGCGAGCGGCGCCGAGTATGCCGAGGGCTACGGAGATGCCTACCTGGCTTTGCTGAATCCGTCCGGGTCGGCATTGAGGTTTTCGACGTTGCTGGGAGGCAACTTCTCGGAGGAAAGCCAAGCCTTAGTTGTGAGCGACGCCGGGGTGGCCACCTGGGTTGGATTCACGCAGTCCGACGACTGGCCGGTGACGGCGGGCGCCATCAAGCCGACGTTGGGGGCATGCCGCACGGACTTGGATAGCGATTGCCAGCGGATGTTCGTTGCCAAGGTGGACTTGAACCGGGCGCAGGCGGCCGGGCCGCGTGTCTTGCTGAACGGCGTGGTGGGGGCCGCGGACTACATGCGCGGCGGAGTTTCGCCGGGGGATGTGATCACAATCTTCGGATCGGACCTCGGGCCGGCGGCGCTGGTGGGATTGCGGCTGGAAGGCGGGCTGGTGGCTCGGGAACTGGGAGGCACGCGCGTCCTGTTCGACGATGTTCCAGCGGCGTTGGTGTATTCGCTGGCGGGCCAGGTGAGCGCGGTTGTGCCCTATTCCTTTGGAGAACGGCAGACAACGACGTTGGTGGTGGAGTATCAGGGACGGCGGTCGAACCCGGTGATTCTGCCGTTGCGGGGTTCAAAGATGGGGCTGTTCACGGCGAACAGTTCGGGGTCGGGGCAGGCGGCGGCGTTGAACGCGGACAACAGCGTGAATGGGCGGACGAATGCGGTCGCCAGAGGGTCAGTGATCGTTCTGTACGGAACGGGAATGGGTATGCTGAACCCGGCGCCGCCGATCGGCGGCGTGAACGGCGTTCCGCTGGCGCGGGCGGTCGGGACGGTGACGGCGACCATCGGAGGCAAAACGGCGACGGTGTTGTACGCCGGCGGTGCGCCCGGGCTGATTGCCGGTGTGGTCCAAGTGAACTTGCAGGTGCCGGCGGATGCCCCGACGGGGGATGCCGTGGCCGTGGAGGTTCTGGTAGACGGGTTTCCGAGCCAACTGGGGGTGACGATCGCGGTGCGGTAGGCCGCTCACGGCATAGTGACGGGAATGACGCCGCGCGCGGAACCTGTGGAACCGATCCATGGGGCTCCGCGGGCGGCGTGGTAGCGTCGAAAAGACGAAAGCAGCTCCCAGAGGCAGGTGCGGTATATCGTAGGGATATGGTGATCGTGCACGTGCATGTTCATGTGAAACCGGAGTGTGTGGAGGCGTTTCGTGAGGCGAGCATCGAGAATGCCCGGCAATCGAACGGGGAGCCGGGGATCGCACGGTTCGATGTGATTCAGCAGGTGGGCGACCCCACCCGCTTTGTCCTGGTCGAGGTTTATCGAAGCCAGGAAGCGACGGCGGCGCACAAAGACACCGCTCATTACCAGAAGTGGCGCGACACGGTAGCGGAGATGATGGCGGAGCCGCGGTCGAGCGTGAAGTACGAGCCGGTGCTGACGCGGGATGCCTAGATGGGCGATGTGATCGTGGTGGGTGGCGGTCCGGCGGGCCTGGCCACGGCGGAGGCGGCGGCGCGGGGTGGGCGCGGCGTGCTGCTGATCGAACAGAACAAAGAGATCGGCGGGCCGATCCGGACCAGCGGTGGATCGTTTCTGCCGGAACTGACGGAACTGGGGATTCCGGAGCGGCTCCTCCATCCGGTGTGGCGGTGCCGGTTTGTGGGCCCCGCGAGTGAAGTGGTGTTCGAGTGGGACAAGCCGGATCTCTGCATTATGGACGTGCGGGGCGTCTATCAGCATCTGGCGGAGCGGGCGATCGCGGCGGGCGTGAAGATGAAACTGGCCACCAGGGTGGACGGACTGGTGAGGGAAGACGGGCGGGTCCACGGGGTTCGAGTACAAGAACAGACCTTCCCGGCCGAGACAGTGGTGGACGCTACCGGATACCGCGCCGCGTTGCTGCGGGAAGCCGGTGTGCACTCCGGTTTCGCACGGTTTGGCGTGGGCGCCGAGTACGACCTCTACGCCCCAAACTGGGACGAGAACGAAGTGGTGCTCCTCGTGGGGAACCGCTTCGCGCCCGCCGGCTATGGGTGGATCTTTCCGTGGGGGCGCGGCCGGGTTCGCGCGGGCATCGGGATAATTCATGGGGACTCCCGCGAGAAGCCGGAAGGCTATCTGGATAAGCTGGTGGACGCCTATCTGCCGGGTGCGCAACCGGTGGAGGTACACCAGGGCATGATTCCTTCCGACGGGTTGGCGGCAGCCTATGCGGGCGCGGGCATCCTGGGTGTGGGCGATGCGGCGGGACATCCGTCGGCACTGGTCGGGGAAGGAATCCGGTGGGCGATTGAAGCAGGGCGGATGGCGGGCGGGTGCCTCGCCGCGCACCTACCGGAGCGGTTTCCCGGTCTTTGGGACAAGGCCCATGGCCGCGACCTGCGCATTGCGGCGGTATTGAATCGCCGGATGGCCGGTTTTGAAGACGAACAGTGGGAACGCGCTTTGGAATTGCTGCGCCGTTTTCGCGCGAATGAGTTTGGCGAAGCCCTGCGTTCGCGGTTCCTGGGGGCTTGGGCTCTGAAACTCCTCTGGAAGAATCCGCGAATTCTTACTTTGGCTGGTCACTTGCGAAGATAATTGCGGTATCCTACCTTTCTTGGAGCTATATGCCTGATGAAGGGCTACCTGCTGGAGGTTCAGGCTCCGGCAGTGAGTCAAAAAACCCACCTGAGCAGGACGTAAAGGCGGCCGCTGGGGGAAAAGCAGGAGTTCCTCCCGAGACGTCCAGTCCTCCGCCTGCCGCGGCGGAAGCCAAACCCGCGGCTGCGAAGCCCGCTGCGCCCGCAAAGCCAGCCGCACCGAAAGCCCCCGCCGTAATGGCAGCCACGCCCTGGGAAGGGGACTTGCCTTCGCAGCTCAAAGCAGCCTTCCCGGAAGCCGTGCTCGAGTGCAGCACCTATCTCGGACAGGATTTTGTCATCGTGAAACCGGATTCGGTGGTAGCGGTGGTCGAGTACCTCAAGGTCGAAGCCGATTACGAGTACCTCGTCGATGTGACCGCGGCCCACTACCCCAAGCGGACCGGCGAGGAGTTTGACGTCTTTTATGTCCTGTACAGCTTTTCGCGGAATCACCGAATGCGTGTGAAGACACGGATCAAGGACGGCGCGGCCGTCGAGTCGGTGTGCGGAGTCCACATCGGGGCCAACTGGCTCGAACGCGAGGCGTTCGACATGTTCGGGATCCGCTTTGAAAACCATCCGGACTTGAAGCGCATTCTGCTGCCGGATGAATGGGAAGGGCACCCTCTGCGGAAGGAATACAGCATTTTGAAGATGGACGAGCGCTGGGTTCAGGAGAACCTGGGCATCGAGAGTGCCCAATAGCCATGCCTGAGACGACTTTTCTCGATTCCACTGAACTGGTTCTCAACATGGGTCCGCAGCACCCGTCGACGCACGGCGTGCTTCGCGTGATTCTCAAACTGGACGGCGAACGCGTCCGAGGCAGCGAGTGTGTGATCGGTTATCTCCATCGCGGTGTGGAAAAGATCGGAGAGAACCGCACTTACACCATGTTCGCGCCCTACGTGGACCGGATGGACTACGTGGCGTCGGTGTCGAACGGGTTAGGCTACTGCCTGGCGGTGGAAAAGCTTCTGAACGTCGAGGCCACGCCGCGGGCGCAAGTCGTCCGCGTGATCCTGACCGAATTGAACCGGATCGCCAGCCACCTCATCTGGCTGGGTACGCACTGCCTCGATGTCGGTGCGATCACTCCTTTGTTTTATACGCTGCGTGAGCGGGAAGAGATTCTCAAGATCTTCGAAGCCTATTGCGGCGCACGTCTGACAACTCACGCCTTCCGGATCGGCGGTTTGCAGTACGAGGTGCACGAGACCATGGAGCAGGAGGTCCGGGCCTTCTGCAAGTGGTTCGGACCCAAGTGCGACGAATACGAAGAACTGCTGTCGGAAAACCGCATCTGGAAAGACCGGCTCCAGAACGTCGGCGTGCTTCGGGCCGAAACGTGCAAGGCCCTTGGGGTGACGGGACCGATGCTGCGGGCTGCCGGGGTGAAGTGGGACATCCGGAAGGCCCTGCCGTATTCCGGTTACGAGAAGTACGACTTCGAAATTCCGACGCGCCAGAATGCCGATACCTACGACCGTTACATTGTCCGGATGCAGGAGATGAGACAGTCGATCCGGATTCTGGAGCAGGCGGTGGAGGACATCCCGGCCGGTCCGATTATGGCGAAAGTGCCCAAGGTGATCAAGCCTCCGGTGGGCGAAGTGTATGTATCCATTGAGGCGCCCAAGGGTGAGTTGGGTTACCTGGTGGTGAGCGACGGGTCCACCCAGCCGTACCGGTTGCGCGTGCGGCCGCCATCGTTTGTGAATCTGCAGTCGTTGGACTACATGGTGCGTGGGGCCCTGGTGGCCGAC
>JAEUQD010000160.1 GCA_016789925.1 Bryobacterales bacterium
GCCTCGAGGTCGTTAAAGTGGATGCCGGTGGCCAAATGGAGGCGCTGGAGGCGTTCGAGTTCGCGCAAGTTGGCGCGATAGGAGCCTTCGAAGCGGGCGTAGTAGCGCTGGTAGAGCGCGGCCTGTTTTTCGGTGTCGGGATGGTTGAGGGGGTCCTCGCCGAGGGAGTCTTCGAGCAGGGCGTTTTCTAGTTTGAGGACGCGCTGCATGTTCCAGGCGGAGATGAGGATTCGGCTATAGGTGAGTTCCTCGAGGAAGCCGGTGGGGGCGAGGGAAAAGCGGAGATGAGCCTCGAGGGCCTCAAACTCGGGGCGGTCGGCTTCGGTGACGACCGGGTGCATGGCGGTGAGGCCATGGCGGGTGGCATTACGCGACGACGCGGCTTTGCCTTCCGGAGTCTTGGGTCCACTCTGATTAGTCATATAAAACCTCGGAATAGAAATGAAAAAGGACCGGGATGTCTGGCCCCTTTTCGAGGGAAAGACACACCAGTCCTCTCTACTTAAGAGCGTAGCATGGCTTGTCAAGTGGAGCGTGGCGGATGCAGCAGATTTGGGGGTGGCGGTCGCGGTGGTGAGAGGGGTTTCGTTTCGCAACCAATTGAAAATATGGAGTATTGGTGTCCAAGAAACCTTGAATTAAAGTTCTTAATATTAAATTATAATTTATTAATTATATAAAAATACGCATTCACCTCGGTGCGGCTTTCCTGAAACGCGAATTGCCCTTCCACCACGCTGCATCTTCCGCGTGCAGCGGCCCCAGCCGGCCTCTCGCCGAGGCAAGCAACACGGCCGGGTCGTAAACTTCGCCGGCCTTCATCACCATTCGAACGTTCCGTGTGTGGCGGATATCTTCGAGTGGATTCCCGCGTACGACGAAGAGATCCGCCCACCGGCCACGTTCGATGGCGCCGAGCTTCGTGCCTACGTTGAACGCCCGCGCGCCGTTCACAGTACCGATCTTGAGGGCGGCAGCGGGTGGAATTCCCGCGAGGACGAGGGCATGAAGTTCCCGATGGGCCATGAAACCGGACCAGAATTCTCCACGGCTTGGCTGGTCAGTTCCGAGAGTAATCAGGCCGGCACCGCCTGCGTCATAGAAGGCCTTCACTTCTTTCAGCTTCGCCTTCAGGAGGCGTCCGAATTGTTCGTTGTTCGGGCGGGGCATCTGGGACTGGACGACGGTGCGGGCATAAGGGGTCAGGAAGTCCATTTCGTCAGTCCAGTAGGCGTAGAGTTCCTCCGGTCGGCGATCGGAGAAGGTTCCGTAGGTAGAGAGAGTCGCGTCGAAATATACGCCCTGGGCGAGGTGGGTTTTGAAGATGGCGGCAACCTCCGGGCTGCCGGGATCCAAATGTTCCAACGAACTATAGGCCGCCTTGTCCGGGGTGATCGCATCTCCGCCCATGAAGTGTTCAACGCGGTCGATACCCATGGCGATTGCATCGCGGGGATTGACGCTGTTGCGGAAGCCGGAGTCGAGGTGTCCGGTGACGGTGAGCGAGTGGCGGTGGCCCTCATCGATCAGCGCCTCCAGTTGATCCGGACGAATACCCTTCGCCTTCAGTCCTTTTATGCCCAACGCCGCCCAAGTCCGGACTTCGGTCCGAATGGCTTCCGGGGTCATCTCGGAATCTTTCCATCCAGGGCGAGCGGAACCGAAGTAGGGCCCTGAATTGAAAATCCGAGGTCCGATCTGTTGCCCGCTATCGATGCGCTTACGGGCTTCCATCATCCCTTCGGGATCGACTTCGCCGGCAGGAAAGGTGGACGTCACTCCGTTGGCCAGGAAGAGCAGGGGGTTTATTTTGAATTCGTCGACGCGGCCTTCGCCGAAGAGGTCCACGGCATAGTGTGCATGGAGATCGAACAGGCCGGGAAGAATATATTCGTCGTCCGCCAAATCGATGGCTCGCGTACCACGGAGATCGCGCCCGGTGAGGTGAGCATCGACTTCGATGAATTCGCCATTGCGAACGACAATGCCGGAATTGCGGCGCACTCCATCGCTGACCGAGTCGAACAGCCACCCGCCGCGAAGGACCACGTCTCCAGGCTGCAACTGAACCTGGACCTGTGAAAACACGACAGGTATGCAGACCAGGAGTGCCAACAAATTTGCCGGATGCATTCATTCACCCGAGGCTCGCTTCTTGAGCAGCGCCTGCCAGTTGGCCACGACCTCCAGAGGCTGCGATCCGCCAGCGGGGGTCAGCACCAGGAACCGCCTGCCATCAGGCGCAACTGAGTAAGGTTGAAAGGCCGCCGCCGCGACAGTGAACAACTCGCGCGACGTGGACGGCGTCACCGAATCGGCACCCAATTGGAGGCCCGCCGCCATAAGCGCGCCATTCACCGACAGGTAATACAACGCACGGCCGTCCGGACTCCATTCGGGATACTGGCCGCCACCCGTTGAGATCTGGAACTTGCCCCGAGGTTCCGGGAACGCCTGCACGTAGACCTCGTTCCGACCCGACTCGTCCGACGTGTAGGCCACCCAGCGCGGACTGGGCTCCGGCGAAAAGCGCGCATCACGCTCGTTGAAGCGTGTGCGGAGATACGGACGGCCTTTTGCGCCGGTCTCCGGAATGCCGTCCGGCGTCACCGGCAGGATCCACAAGTCCTGCTGCGTCTCTGGCGCGATCTCGTCATAGAGGACGAGCCGTCCATCGCGTGACCAGTCGGTGGGCCGCTGCCTGTTGGCCGACTCGGTCACCCGCTGCTCGGTTCCCGCTCCGCTCGCCTCCTTGCGGTAGAGGTTCGGCGGGGACCCTGTGCGGAACATCACCAGCCTGGCGTCCGGCGACCAAACCGGGAAATTTGCGAATCCCGGCAGGAATGTAAACCGGCTCCAGGTATCCTGCTCCACATCCGCCATCCACAGGTCAGTTCCGTTAGACGATGTTCGCCCCACTGCAACCCGGCGTCCATTGGGCGACAGCCGAAACGGAGAATAGCGGTCCGGCTCACCCAAGGTGCTTCTGCCCGAGACGACGGCGTTGCCCGCGCGGTCCACCCAACTGAACTGTGCGCCGCCCACCCGCCCATGCACCAACAGCCCGGTCGCCGAGGCAGCGGCAAATATCCTGCCGAGCGCACCCATGCCCACCGGGTCGGCGATGGCCGCCCGCTCTCCGGAGAGCGTAAAGGTCTCGGGGTCGAACCGCTGGGCGAGCAGCGTTCTGCCCCGTAACCAAAACAGGTGGCCCCCCGCGTACATTCCGGGGCCGCTGGTGGCCAGCAGGCGAACCCGCTCCCGCGGGTTGGCCAATGACATGGCGTGAATTCCCGCATGTTCCGGGTTGGCCAAAACCTGGAACAGAATCCGCCCGCCGGGCAGCAGTTGCGGGTGGAGATGGAGAGTCTCGCCCCGGGAAGCGTCGAGGGTGGTTAGCGCCTCTGGTGTGCCTCCGGAGGCGGGAACGCGGCGGAGTCCCGACCCGCCCGCTGAGAACACGATGTAACCGTCCGGGGACCAGTCGCCGCCGATGAATGCGGCGGCATCACAGATGGCGATGGGAGAGCCGCCAGTAGCATCCACCCGCCAAAGCTTGCCGGAAGTCCAGTATGCGAGAGAGCGGCCGTCGGGTGACCAGAAAGGGAGGGACCCTCGCTCGGTGCCTGGGAGCAGCCTCGCCGCCGTCCCGTCCATGGGGTGCAGCCAGATTCCGCTCTGGCCCGCCGCGGTGGCGACAAAGGCGAGGGTCCGGCCGTCGGGCGAGAGGGCGAAGCCGTTCGCAAGATCGAACTTGCCCCCTTGGGGCGGAAGGAGTTGCGATCGATACACCTGCTCCGGTGCGTCTGACTGGAGGGATCGGGACATCCCCCCCCCCGACCAGTGTGCCGAGAACAAGCGCTGCGACCGCGACGGCCCAGGGCCAGCGGCTGCCTTTCGACACCCCGGCCACGTGGTCCACCGGCGGCGTGCGAAGGTCAAGTACGATGTCGCGCATGCAGTGATAGCGATCCTCCGGATCCTTCGCGAGACACCGCCTCACCAGCCGTTCGAGCCACCAGGGTGTTACGGGATGCACCGCCATTGGGCCCGGATCCGCGGCCAGAATCGCCGCCACCAGACTCGAATAAGAGTTCCCCTGAAACGCCTTCCGACCGCTCACCATCTCGTAAAGCACGGCGCCGAAGGCCCAGACGTCGCTGCGGGCATCGGCCTCGTAGCCTTCGAACTGCTCCGGAGCCATGTACTGCGGAGTTCCCATCATAGTGCCTTCGATGGTGTGCAAATCGGTGAGTGTGGCTTGCGAAGGGCCGGGCTTCGAACCGGATTTCGCGAGGCCGAAGTCCAGCACTTTCACGCCGTCGCGGGTGAGCATGATGTTCTGCGGCTTCACATCCCGATGAATTACTCCGGCACGATGGGCACGATCGAGGGCGTCAGCGATCTGGATGGCGAACTTGAGTGCCTGGTCGACTGGGAGCGCTCCCCTGGCGATGCAATCCGCCAGCGTTTGGCCTTCGATCAGTTCCATCACCATGTAGCCCGGACCGATATCGTGCAGGGTACAGATATTGGGATGGTTTAGCGCCGCGACGGTCCGCGCTTCCCGCTCGAAGCGAGCCCGACGATCCCCGTGCTGTGCAATGTGGTCCGGCAGTACTTTCACCGCGACGGTCCGCCCCAGTCGCGTGTCACGGGCCTTGTACACCTCGCCCATTCCTCCCGCGCCAATCGCGGAGAGGATTTCGTAAGGGCCTAGCCTTTCGCCTGCAGAGAGCGGCATTTGAATGAGTTCGGCCATTTTATCCCATCAGGAGGCGGCGTCAAGCCTTGGGTTGACAGCCCTTACAGCCCTGGGTTAAGGCGGGTTACGGCCGGCGGAATTGAGCAATTGAGCAGAGGTGTCGCGGGTAAATGGTGGCGGGGTCGACCTGGTGGGTGGTCGTGCAGTTGGGGCTATCCGTTGGACCAAACTGGATCCGACTCGATCCTCGGAATTCAGTGATGGATACTATACATCGTGAGACGGACGCAACTGTACCTTGACGATCAACTGTGGGTTGCGCTCCACGCTCGCGCCCGCAGTGAGAAGACGACGGTCTCCGACCTGGTCCGGCGGGCGGTCCGCGAGCGATACCTGGGCGATGAGGAACAACGGAGAGCCGCGATGCAGCGCCTGGTGGGAATCCGGAAGTCCGCTCCGGCCGGCGATGTTGACGAGGAAGTGAGGGCTCTGCGCGGGGGCGAACGCCTCAAGAGATTGGGCGAGAAGTGACAATTCTCGTCGATTCCGACGTACTCATCGAGGTGTCGCGGGGACGGGATAAGTCGATCGTGTCCGAGTGGCTGGATTTGAGTGTATCGGAGGCGCGCATTCTGGTCTCGGCAGTGACGGTGACCGAACTCTTGGCCGGAGCCCGTCCCGCTGAACACGAAACTCTCGAAGCTCTTTTTGAAGCACTGGTTTGCGTTCCGGCCGACGTGGGCATTGGCCGCCGTGCGGGAGAGTATCTCCGGACTTGCCGAAAGAGCCACGGAGTGGAACTTGCCGACGCGCTGATCGCCGCAACGGCAGTGGAGAGCGAGGCGATGTTGTGGACGCGGAACCGCCAGCGCTACCCGATGAAGGACCTTTCGTTTTTCCCGGGCGGCAAAAGTTAGCTATAGCGAGGCGGCCAGCTTCGGGTTCGGCTTCCAGTAGGTCCCGGGAAGGTAGGGGAACTTCGCGGCCACGCCGGCCCTCACTTTCATTCCGAAGCCAGGGCGGCGCGGCAGGTCCAGGTAGCCTTTGCGCACGACGAGGGGATCTTCGAACAACTCTTCCTTGAACGGGTTGTAGGTCTGGTTCAGTTCAAGGAGGAGACGGTTGGGGATGGCAGCGACGAGGGCGGCGTTGGCCATGGTGGAGAGGCCGCCGTGCCAGTTGTGCGGGCAGCAGGGCAAGCCTTTGAGATGGGCCATGCGGGCGATGTGCCAGGCTTCGGTGAGTCCGGTTCGAGGCTGAGGCGCATGTTGCTCTCCTGCATGAGGTCCATGTCGGGCCCGACGGCTTCGCGCAGTTTGCGCAACCAGGGGATGTACTTGGCGAGGGTCATGCCGCTGCTCTTCCATTCGGTGCCAATGCGGAACTTGAAGGCGGTGTAGCCGGCTTGCTTGCAGGGGAGGGCTTCTTCGATGAGGGCTTCGGGGCGGTCGTTGGGCTCGACCGTAGCGGGTCGAGACAATCAGATCCTTATGTCGTAAATGTAGCATGGGGTGTCAAGGAGGGGGGCGAGGGGAGAGCGTGGGGGAGGGGGGATTTGTTTGGCAAGTGATTGAAAAGGCTGGAAATAATTGTTAAAGAAGTTAATCTATTGATTTGTGAACGCAATAATTTGAATATTGGAATCCGTTAGCAAGGGTCAGAGGTACTGGGTGGGGCGCGCCTATTCCTCTCCCATGGCGCCGGCGACGACCTCTTGGTCCAGAC
>JAEUQD010000164.1 GCA_016789925.1 Bryobacterales bacterium
TGTAGCCGTTGTGCTCGGCGAAAACAAAGGGAGTCGAGCAGGCTCCCGCACTCAGTCAGGCGGATTTGACCTCGGTCCAGAGGCGGTCGCGGAGGCGTTGGGCGGCGGAAGGGAGGGGGGCGAACCATTCGCCGCGTTGGAGGGTGGCGGCGTCAGGGCCGTCGAGCATGGTGATGGGGCCTTGAAGCGGAGCAGGCAGCACGCATCCCTCACTTGAGGCGCTAAGATTGGGGATATGCTGACGGCATACATTCAAGCCGCCATGCGGCACGCGCATTACGAAATGATCGACGATGCGAAGCCTTTCTATGGGTCAATACCGGAATGCCAGGGGGTGTGGGCAACCGGCGATACTTTGGAGGCCTGCCGGGAAGAGCTTCAGAGCGTGCTGGAAGACTGGATCGTCCTGGGGTTGCGCATGGGGCACCCGATTCCGGTGATCGAAGGCACCACGGTAGGTCCGGAGAAACTCGAACCGATCGATGTCTAAGTGGCGCCCGGTGTCCCGACGGGAACTGGTGAGACGGTTCAGGGTGTTGGGTTTCGATGGACCTTATCAGGAAGGCAAACACCCCTTCATGGTTCGTGGCGATCTTCGCGTTCCCGTCCCAAATCCCCACGAGGGTGATATCGGTATCGAGCTATTAGGGAGAATCCTGCGGATCGCCGGTATATCCCGCGACGATTGGGAACACGCAGAGTAGAGGGCTTTCAGAGGTCAGGCCGACTTGACCTCGGTCCAGAGGCGGTCGCGGAGGCGTTGGGCGGCGGAGGGGAGGGGGGCGAACCATTCGCCGCGTTGGAGGGTGGCGGCGTCAGGGTAGAGGACGTGGTTCTCGCGGAGTTCTTGCGGGAGGAGGTCGCGGGCGGCTCCGTTGGCGGTGGCCGTGCGGGAGACGTTGACGATGGCGGCGGCGACTTCGGGGCGGAGGAGGTAGTTGAGGAACTGGTGGGCGAGTTCGGGGCGCGAGCTTTCGCGGAGGATGACGGCGTTGTCGGCGTAGAGGGCGAAGCCTTCGGTGGGGTAGGCGAAGGCGAGACGGTCGGGCGCGGCTTCAATGGCCTGGGCGGAGGTCGTGGCCCAGAGGTGGGCGGCGAGGAGGTCGCCAGCGATGACCTGGTCGCGGGCTTCGGCGTTGAGGTAGGCGCGGATGATCGCTTTCTGGCGGATGAGTTCGACCTGGCCGCGGCGCATTTCGTCAGGCTGGTGGGTATTGATGGAGAGGCCGACCTTTTTGAGAGCCGCGCCGAGGGTGTCGGCAGGGTCGTCGAGCATGGTGAGGCGGCCTTTGAAGCGGGCGTCCCAGAGGTCGGCCCAGCTTGTGGGGGCGGGAGCGAGGGACTTCTGATAGACGATACCGGCCGCGCCCCACATGTAGGGGACGGAGTGCTGAAGTTGCGGGTCCCATTCGGGATTGCGGAGGCGGGCGTCGAGGGAGGAGAGATTGGGGAGGCGCGAGTGATCGAGTTCGGCGAGCAGGCGGTTGGCGCGCATGGGCTCGATGAAGTAGTTGGAGGGGAAGACGATGTCCCAGCCGGAATTGCCGGAGAAGACTTTGGCGAGCATCTCTTCGTTGGACTCGTAGACGGAGTAGCGGACGTCGACGCCGAACTCTTTGGTGAAGTTGGGGATGGTGTCGGGGGCGACGTAGTCCGACCAATTGAATATGTTGAGGCGCGGGAGCGAGGAGCGGCGGCAGCCGGCGAGTCCCGAGAGGGCGAGGAAGAAGAGGGTTCGGCGGGTCATGGTTCCCTCTGTTGGAGCTTTTCGGCGGCGAGGATGAGGAAGCCCAGCATCACGACGATGAGGGCGGAGACAGCGTTCACGCTGGGGTTGACGCCTTTGCGGGCCATGGTGTAGATGACCATGGGGAGGGTTTCGGAGTCGACGCCGGCGACGAGGCTGGTGATGACGTAGTCGTCGAAAGAGATGGTGAAGGCGAGCAGGGCAGCCGAGGCGATGCCGGGGATGAGCAAGGGCAGGGTGACGCGCCAGAAGGCTTCGAACTCGGTGGCGCCGAGGTCGAGGGCGGCTTCTTCGAGGGTGTGGTCGAGGGTCTTGAGACGGGCCTGCACCACGATCACGACGTAGGCGATGCAGAAGGTGACGTGGGCGAGGATGACGGTGTGGAGTCCAAGGCGAACGTCCATGTACCGGAACATCCACTGGAAGAAGGCGAGGAGGGAGACGCCGGTGACGATTTCCGGGGTGACGAGCGAGAGGTAGAGCGAACTTTCGAGGACGGGAGCCTTGCGCTTCCAGAGCCCGTAGGCGGCGAGGGTGCCAATGATGGTGGCGACGGCGGTGGAGACAGCGGCGATGATGAGGCTGTTCCCGGTGGCCTCCATGAGGCGCGTGTCTTCGAAGAGCGTGGTGTACCACTTGCCGCTGAAGCCTTCCCACTTGGTGAACTTCGAGGAGTTGAAACTGAAGACGGTGAGGACGAGCAGGGGCACGTGCAGGAATGCATAAGCGAGCACGGCGTAGAGGGGGAGAAGGCGGCCTTTCATCCCGTGATCACCCCATCAGACGGTCGCCGCCGCGCTTGACGGCGATCCAGAGAAGCACCATCACCATGCCGGTGAGGACGAGGGAGAGGGCGGAGCCGAAGGGCCAGTCGCGGGCGTTGGTGAACTGGTTCTGAACGAGGTTGCCGACCATGATGCTCTTGCCGCCGCCCATGAGGTCCGGGGTGAGGTAAGCGCCGAGGCAGGGGATGAAGACGAGGATGGCTCCGGCGATGATGCCGGGCATGGCCATGGGGATGACGATTTTCCAGAGGGAGACCCAGGGGGTCGCGCCGAGGTCGGCGGCGGCTTCGAGCAACGAGGCGTCCATGCGTTCGACGGTGCCGTAGATGGGCAGCACCATGAACGGGAGATAGCCGTAGACGAGGCCGAGGACGACGGCGGCGTCGTTGTAAAGGAGCGGAAGAGGGTCAGTGATGATGCCTGTGGATTGCAGGGCGGTGTTGACGAGTCCGGTGTCGCGGAGGAGGAACATCCAGGCGTAGGTGCGGACCAGGAAGCTGGTCCAGAAGGGGAGCATCACGAGGTTGAGGAAGAGGTTGCGGCGTTGGCCGGAGCGGGCGATGAAGAGAGCGAGCGGAAAGCCCATCAGGAGGCAGATGGAGGTGGCGAGGCCGGCGAGCCAGAAGGACCGGAGCAGAATCGTGCCGTAGAGAGGATCGAAGAGGCGGGCGTAGTTTTCCCAGGTGAACGGCATGCCCTGGCCGCCGTAGGTGCCGCGGGTGGAGAAGCTGTAGAGGACAATGATGCCCAGCGGGATGAGGAAGAACCCGAAAGTGAGCAGGCGGGCGGGGGCGAGGAAGAGAAGGCGGAGACGCGTCATGCGAGCCTCAATTCGTCGCGCTCGTCCCACCAGACGTGGACTTCCTGACCGGGCGTGTAGGTCTCGTTGAGGCGGGAGACTTCGGCGAGGACGGAGTGTCCGGAGGCGAGTCGTGTTTCGACGTGGACGCAGTTGCCGAGGAACATGGCGCTCTCGACCTTGGCGGGCCGGGTGCGGCCGTTGGCGGTGGTGGCGATGCGGACGGCTTCGGGGCGGACGCCGACGGTGTCGAGCCAGTTGACTGCGCCGAGGAAGCCGGCGACAAAGCGGGTTTTCGGACGGAGGTAAATATCTTCGGGGGTGCCGAGTTGTTCGAGGCCGCCCTTGTGCATGACGGCAATCATGTCGGCCATGGCCATGGCTTCCTCCTGGTCGTGGGTGACCATGATGAAGGTAATGCCGACGCGGCGTTGGAGGGCCTTGAGCTCGATGCGGACCTGCTTGCGGAGGTTGGGATCGAGGGCGGACAGGGGTTCGTCGAGGAGGAGGACTTCGGGTTCGAGGACGAGGGATCGGGCGAGGGCAATGCGCTGCTTTTCGCCGCCGGAGAGGCGGGCGGGCTTGCGGTCGGCCTTGCCCTGCATCTGGACCATCTCGAGAACGTCGTCGACGCGGCGGGCGGCATCGGGTCCGCCACGGCCTTTGCGGCGGAGGCCGAACTCGATGTTCTCGCGGGCGGTCATGTGGGGGAAGAGGGCGTAGTTCTGGAAGACGGTGCTGACGTTGCGTTCGTAAGGTTTGCGATGGGCGATGTCTTCGCCGTTGAGGAGGACTTGGCCGGTGGTAGGCTGTTCGAAGCCGGCGACCATGCGCAGGGTGGTGGTCTTGCCGCAGCCGGAGGGGCCGAGCAGGGCGAAGAGTTTGCCGCGTTCGACATCGAGGTCCAGGTCGCGGACGGCGACGTGGGTGGGGAACTGCTTAGACACCTGCCTCAAGGAAAGAACGGGCGATGGCATAGGAATACGGTACCTCAGTTATAATGCCCGGATGCAACGCCGTTCGTTTCTAGTGTCGGGAGCTTTCGCCGCGGCCCAGTCCTGGGCCGGCGCCAATGACCGTGTCCGCATCGCCGTGATCGGCGTAGGCGGGCGGGGCACCGCTCATGTGAAGGAGATTTTGCCGCTGGCCAATGCGGAAGTGGCGGCGCTGGTGGACCCGGACGGACGGAGGACGGAACAGACGGCATCGATTGTCCGGCAGCGGACGAACAAGAGCCCGAAACTCGAGTCAGACATGCGGCGTGTGTTCGACGATAAGGACATCGACGCGGTGACGATCGCGACCACGAATCACTGGCACGCGCTGACGGCGATCTGGGCGATGCAGGCGGGCAAGGACGCCTATGTCGAGAAGCCGGTGTCGCATAACTACTTCGAGGGCGTGAAACTGGTGGAGTGCGCGCGGAAGTACAAGCGCATCTGCCAGGGCGGAACGCAGAGGCGTGCGTGGGGCATTCACCGGAAGGCGATGGAGTTGCTGCACGGCGGCGCGATCGGCGATATCTATCAGGCAAACTTTATCTTTCCGGGGCGTCGCGATTCGATCGGGTTCAAGGAAGTGAAGCCGGTTCCGTCGTGGCTGAACTGGGACCTGTGGCTGGGTCCGGCGCCGATGCAGGAGTATCACGAGAACCTGGTTCACTATAACTGGCACTGGTTCTGGGATTTCGGCAACGGGGAGTTAGGGAATAACGGAATCCACTTAGTGGACATCGCGCGGTGGGGCATGCAGAAGCGGCTGCCGGTGAAGATCTACTCGACGGGCGGGCGGTTCGGGTATAAGGACCAGGCGCAGAC
>JAEUQD010000177.1 GCA_016789925.1 Bryobacterales bacterium
TCAAATTAAAGTCTTTGGTCAGCGCGGGAATGACGCGCTCCTGATAATGCTTTCTGAGACGGGCAGCCATGGTTCCTTTACTTACGCCTTCTTATCCAGAATCTCGCCAGTCTTACGGGCAACGCGGACTCGCCTCACGACTCCGCCGCCCAATTCCTCGACACGATATCCAATCCGGGACGCTTCGCCGTTCGCCGTGACAACCATCACGTTGGAGGCGTGAATGGTGCTTTCACGCTCGGCGATTCCGCCCTTGATCTGCTTGGCCGGATTCGGACGCGTGTGGCGCTTGATCATCATGACGCCTTCCACCAGCAGCCGGCCGCGATCCTGATCCACTTCCAGAATGCGCCCCAGCTTCCCCTTGTCCCGGCCCACCATCACTTTGACGATGTCGCCCTTCTTCAGCCGGATCTTGTCCGGTGCGGGCGCCTGCTTCTTCTTCGCCATGCCTAGATTACCTCCGGCGCGAGCGAAACGATCTTCATATACCGCTTGTCGCGCAGTTCACGGGCCACCGGGCCGAACACGCGCGTTCCCACCGGCTCGCCCAGATCATTCACCAGCACCGCGGCGTTGGAGTCGAAGCGGATATAGGTGCCGTCCTTGCGCCGCGTTTCCCGCCGCATGCGGACGATCACGCACCGCACCACTTTCCCCTTCTTGATGTTGGAATCCGGCGCCGCTTCCTTCACGCTGGCGGTGATCACGTCACCCAGACCAGCGCGCAGGCCGAGGTCGCCGCCGCGTGGCAGAATACACTGCAACTTGCGCGCGCCGCTGTTGTCGGCGACTTCCAAAATCGTTCTCATTCCGATCATGGTCGTTCTCCTTAAATAGCCTGGCGCTTAATTCTTCTTCGCTTCGGTCGCGGCGTCGAGTTCACCGATCACCACCGCCCGGCGCAAAATCTCACCCAATTGCCACCGCTTCGTGCGGCTCAGCGGACGGCATTCGAGGATCCGTACGGTATCCCCCACCCGGGCAGAGTCCTGCTCGTCGTGGGCGTAGAACTTCTTGCGCTTCGTGATAATGCGCTTATAGAGCGGATGCGGGACCCGGCGCGTCACCTCTACCACGATGGTCTTAGCCATCTTGGCGGACACCACCAACCCGACTTTCTCGTTCTTGTTGCCGGTAGCCGGCTGATTCTGCTCGTCTGCCATTGTCGTTGCCTACTTCGACGCCTGTTCCCGCTCGCGCAGCACTGTCAACAGGCGAGCCTTATCCTTGCGCAGTGCGCGATACTTCTTCAGGCCTTCCATCTGGCCCATGTTCAACTGCAGCCGCAAACGGAACAACTGTTCATCGTTCTCGCCTACCTGCTTCCGCAATTCCGCCCCGTCCAACTCGCGAACCTTCGATGCCTTCATTGCACTTCCTCAGGCAGCCGGGATTAGGCCGCCGCCTCCCGCTGGATGAATTTGCACGGGATCGGAAGCTTCTGCGCCGCCAGGCGCATGGCTTCTTCCGCCGTCTTCACGTCCACGCCTTCCATTTCAAACAGGATCTTGCCGGGACGCACAACGCAAACCCAGCCTTCCGGCGCGCCTTTTCCTTTTCCCATACGGGTTTCCAACGGCTTCTTGGTGATCGGCTTGTCCGGAAACAGCCGGATCCAGATCTTGCCGCCGCGCTTCACAAAGCGCGTCATCGCAATACGGGCCGCTTCAATCTGGCGGTCGGACACGTAGGCGACGCGCATAGCCTTCAGGCCAAAGTCGCCAAAGGCGAGCGTGGACCCGCGCCAGGCCTTCCCTTTGCGCCGGCCGCGCTGCTGTTTGCGATATTTGACCTTCTTCGGCATCAACATGGCGATTGACTCCTGATGCGATTACGATTTTTCTTCACTACCGGGTGTTTCCACGACCGGGTTGGCCTCGCCCTCGGGCTTGGTTTCCTGCGCCTCGGGTTTCACTTCCTGTTTCCAGGCGGGAGTGGGCGCGGCCATGGGCGGCATAATGGGACCACCCGCCTGCTGAGCGGGCTTGGGCAGGTCGCCCGGAGGCGGCTGCACAGCCGGCCCGGTGGGCTCGGCGGCGTGCGTCGCGGCGCCGGACGGTTGCTGCTGATCGCGGCGCGGTTCCCTGCGCGGCTCGCGGCGCGGTTGACGGCGCGGTTCCGGCTCGCCGGCACGCAGCAATTGCCGCGAAGCGTGGCCTTCCAGAATCTCGCCTTTGTAAATCCAGCACTTCACGCCGATCACGCCGTAGGTCGTACGGGCTTCGGCAAATCCGTAGTCGATGTCGGCGCGCAGCGTATGCAGCGGAAGCTGCCCCTGGAGATACCACTCCGAACGCGCGATTTCCGCGCCGTTCAAGCGGCCCGACACCCGAACCTTGATTCCTTTGCAGCCAAACCGCAGAGCGCTGTCCACGCTCTTGCGCATGGCCCGCCGGAATGCCACGCGCTTTTCCAACTGGAGCGCGATATTCTCGGCCACCAGTTGCGCGTCCAGCTCCGGCTTGTGCACTTCCTGAATATCGATGAAGACTTCGCGCTTCGTCTTCTTGGCCAGATCGGCCTTCAGCTTCTCGATTTCCGCGCCCTTGCGGCCGATGATGATGCCGGGCCGCGACGTGAAGATCGTGATCCGCAGCTTCTGCCCGGGCCGGTCGACCTCAATCGCGCTCACGCCGGCCTGCTTAAGCCGTGCCAACAACGATTCCTTTAACTCGAGATCCTCTTTCAGAAGCTTCGAGTAGTCCTGCTTGGAGAACCAGCGGGACCGCCAGGTCTTCGTGACGCCGAGCCGAAATCCAAAGGGATGAACTTTTTGACCCATGGTGGTGCGTATCTATTCCTCGTCAGCAACCTTCACGACAATGTGGGACGTTCGCCGCTGGTAGCGGTAGGCCCGGCCCATTGGCGCCGGACGGATCCGTTTCTGCCGGGGCCCCTCATTGACATAGGCCTCGGCGACATACAGTTTGTCGACATCGACGTCGGCCGAACGGTTTTCCGCATTGGCCACCGCCGACCGGACGATCTTCTCGACCGTGGGCGCGATCCGCTTGTTGGCGGCGCGCAGCAGGTTCAACGCTTCGGCGACACTGCGGCCGCGGATCAGGTCGATGACCAGCCGCGCCTTTTGCGCCGAGATTCGAATGTAGCGGGCTTCCGCTTTTGCTTCCATGTGACGTGTCCCTTTTAAGAAGGCTTGCCCTTGGAGTCCGTCTTCGCCGCATGCCCTTTAAAGGTCCGCGTCGGCGAAAACTCGCCCAGCTTGTGCCCCACCATGTTCTCGGTGATGTACACCGGAATAAACTTCTTGCCGTTGTGAACGGCAATGGTGTGACCGATGAACTCGGGCAGAATCGTGGAGCGCCGCGACCACGTGCGAACCACCTTCTTCTCGTTCTTGTCGTTCAGCACGGTCACCTTTTTCACGAGGTGATCGTCCGCGAACGGTCCTTTGGATAGTGAACGGCCCATACCTAGTTCTTCTTCTTCTTCCTGCTGACGATGTACTGATCGGTGCGCTTGTTATTGCGCGTCTTGTAACCGCGAGTGGGTTGCCCCCAGGGGGTCACCGGATGGCGGCCGCCCGAAGTACGGCCCTCACCTCCACCGTGCGGGTGGTCGACCGGATTCATCGAAACGCCGCGATTGTGCGGCTTCCGGCCCAAATGCCGGGTACGCCCGGCCTTACCCAACGAAACATTCTCGTGGTCGAGATTCCCTACCTGGCCGATCGTGGCCATGCACTCGATGCGCACCTTGCGGGTTTCGCCCGAGGGCAACTTCAACAGCGCATAGCCCGTCTCTTTCGAAACCAGTTGTGCTTGCGACCCGGCCGAGCGCGCCATCTGCCCGCCCTTGCCCGGTTTCAGCTCCACATTGTGCACAATCGTGCCCGCCGGGATGTTCTTCAGCGGCATCGCATTGCCGACCAGAATGTCGACATCGGTACCCGACTTTACCGTCTGGCCGACTTTCAAACCAACCGGCGCCAGGATGTACCGCTTCTCGCCGTCTACATAATGCAGCAGCGCTATCCGCGCGGACCGGTTCGGATCGTACTCGATGGCCGCTACTTTGGCGGGAACGCCATCCTTATCGCGCTTGAAATCGATAATGCGGTAGGAGCGCTTGGCCCCGCCGCCCCGAAAGCGGCTCGACAGGTGGCCCAGGCTATTGCGTCCACCCGTGCGTTGCTTGCCAGCCGTGAGCGATTTCTCGGGCGTCTGTTTGGTAACTTCGGTCCGGGCTTCGACTGTCTGGAAGCGCCGCGTCGGGGTTGTTGGCCGGAAACTCTTAATGGGCATGGTCTGTCGCTCCCGCTAAATCTCGGCGAACTCGGGCACTTTCTGCCCGGGCTGCAGCCGGATATAGGCTTTCTTCCAGTCGCTGGCATAACCGGTGAACCGGCCCCGCCGGCGCAGTTTGCCGCTCGTGATGCTCGTCCGCACATCGGCCACTTTGACCTTGAACAGCTTCTCGACCGCGTTGCGGATCTGCGTCTTGTTCGCCTTGGAATTCACTTCCAGACAAAACAACGGCGTTTCTTCGCGCTGGCCGACGGCCTTTTCCGTGATGATCGGACGGAGGATTACGTCGTAGTGTGTCATTACGCCAAGGCCTCCGATAACTTCTTCGCCGCGGCTTCCGAAACCAGAATCCGGTCGTAGCGCAGCAGGTCGTAGGTAGTTACCTCGCGGCTGGCCACCACCTTCACGCCCGGCAGATTGCGCGCGCCCAGTTGCAGGTTACGCGAATCCGAGTTGTCCACAACCAGCACTTTGCCGGTCGCCTCCAGCGTCTGAAAGGCCCCGCAGACGGTCTTGGTCTTGTGGTCGGCGAGCGTGAATTCGTTCACCACCACCAGTTCGCCGTCCCGCAGCTTGGCCGACAGCGCCGAGCGCAACGCGCCCACCAGCATCTTCTTCGGCAGGCGATAGGAGTAATCGCGCGGGACCGGCCCATGCGAGGTGCCGCCGTGCCGCCAGATCGGCGAACGGACCGAACCCATGCGAGCGCGTCCGGTTCCCTTCTGACGCCACAGTTTCTTCCCCGAGCCGGCGACTTCGCGGCGCACCTTGGTCTTCGCATTGCCGCCGCGCCGTGAAGCGGTGTAGTGCCGGACCGACTCCCACAGGAGCGCCTCGTTCACTTCCACCCCGAACACCGCGTCCGACAATTCGACCTGCCCGACTTTTTCTTTCTTAAGGTTGACAACATCGATGGTAGGCATCTGTTTGTGTCCTCCCTTAAACCTTCGACCGGCGCACGACAACATAGCTGCCGTTCGGTCCCGGTACCGCGCCCTTCACCACAAGCAGGTTGTCCTCGGCGTCCACCTGGACGATCTCCAGGTTCCGCACCGTCACCTGGGCGTTCCCCATGTGACCCGCCATCTTCATCCCCGGAAAGACACGCGACGGGAACGAGGAGGCACCGATCGAACCCGGCGCGCGATGAAACATCGAACCGTGGCTCGCCGGACCGCCGCGGAAATGATGGCGCTTCACCAGGCCCGCGAAGCCGCGGCCCTTGCTCGTGCCGATCACGTCCACCTTCTCTTTGGGCTTGAAGTGTTCGACCAGTATGCGGTCGCCCGGCTTCAAATCATCGTCTCCCGAGCGCAGCTTGAATTCCTTGAGGTAACGGACTCCGTCCACCCCGGCCTTCTTCGTGTGCCCCGTTTCGGGTTTGGTGAGCCGCTGCGGCTTCACGCCCTCCACCAAGCCCATCTGCACGGCGTCGTAGCCGTCGGTGGTTGGCGTTTTGCGCTGCACCACCACGCACGGGCCTGCCTTGAGCACCGTCACGGGAACCACCTGGCCGTCCGCGCGGAAGACCTGCGTCATGCCGATTTTCTTGCCTAGAATTCCTGGAATCATCGCCATTCCTGGGCGCTACAAGCGATTCTTTCGAACTGCCTGACCGCGCGTTCCTTGTTACTTCTTTCCGAACGCCTTGATCTCCACATCCACACCGGCGGGGAGATCCAGCTTCATCAGGGCGTCCACGGTGTCTTGCGTCGGTTCGAGTATGTCCATCAGCCGTTTATGCGTCCGGATCTCGAACTGTTCCCGCGACTTCTTGTCCACGTGCGGCGACCGCAGCACCGTATATTTGTTCTTCACGGTCGGCAGCGGAATCGGTCCCGCCACCTGCGCTCCCGTACGCTTGGCCGTATTTACGATTTCGGCCGTCGACTGATCGAGCACACGGTGATCGTATGCCTTCAGCCGGATTCGGATTCTCTCGCGGATTGCCATATAGACGCCCTTTTATTCGGTGAACCTTACCTACTCGAGTACTTCCGTCACCGTTCCGGCGCCCACCGTGCGGCCGCCTTCGCGAATCGCGAAGCGCAACCCCTTGTCCATGGCCACCGGCGTGATCAATTCCACCGACAGGTTCACGTTGTCCCCAGGCATCAC
>JAEUQD010000187.1 GCA_016789925.1 Bryobacterales bacterium
ACTGGAGGCGGAGGGAGCGTCTCGACCCCCAGCTCTGCCACTTGGAGGACCCCGAATTCGGCAGGCTCACCGCCTTCTCTGCTGAAGAACAATTCCAAGCGGACGATCATGTCGTTTGCCATCCTGGGCCGGCCGAGGAAGCCCAGCCGTACGTCCCACGCCTTCCCTGTCAATCCCTCCAATCCCCGGTTGCGGGCGCTCAGGGAGAATTGCTGGACAGGAATCGGGCCGTCGAACGCTTCAACCCGGTTCACGAAAACGTTCGCCGTAACCGTTGTGAATTTCAGCCGCAGCGCATTTACCACCTTGCCCTTCGCCGGCACCAGAACTTCGAGCAGAGCGCTGGTTCCCATCGGGCCGAAAGCCAAGAGGCCGAACGAGCCCTTTTGCAACTCGATGCCGGCAGAAGCATTGATCAGTTGCCCGCTATCTTGCAGGTTCGAATTGACTTGACCCGCCAGGCGAATTGCGCCATGAAGCCGGTGAATCTCCCGGAAGTCGTAGGGAAACAGGTGCCGCTCGACACCGCCCCCCGTTGACGCATCCATGATTCCGCGTTCGCTTGGTTGTCCAGTGATCGGATCGACGGGCGGATGGTCAAGGCCCAGCGCGTGACCGACCTCGTGCCCAACAACGAAGATGAGATCGAAGGGCCCGATATGCGTCGGGAAACGAACCGGCTCGCGGAATCGGTCGACAAAAATGTCGTTGTCGCAGTCGATAGTGATCGTTGCCGAACCCGCTGGACCTGTAGGCGTGCTGGAAATGCTGCCGCTGGTAGTGCCCAAGACAGCGCTCGCACGTTGGTCGCGGACGAAGTTAATTCGAAGGAGCGCCTTTTCGCCCGCCCGACGCGGTTCAAACTGCACCGGAGCCACTGCGCTCCACAACGACAACCCCTGACGCCATGCGAGATTCACCTTCTCTTTATTGAAATTGCTCCCCTGTGACGTCGCGGCTACATCGACACCCGATACGGCAAAGGGAATTCGTTCCAAGCGGTTAGGAAGTGGGACGTGAACAATCGGAAGCATGGCCTTCTCTCTCGAAGCCGGAATGAACTGCGAGACTTCCGGCTTCGATCAGGTCTGTGAGAGGACCCTGCGCCCGACCTGCGCCCATTCCACGCGAAAACGGAATAGATCGTCCGCGTTCTTGTCCCCATAGAAGACTTGGAGATTGTCACCGCTCCGCAGCACGCCCAGATCACGAATCTCATGCTCACCATTTACAAAGTCGAAGATCCAGCCTGTAAGCAGGAAGTCGGAGTTCGAGATGCTGGGAATGCTGATCTTCTTCCCTCCACGGGCGGAATCTCTGCTGACGCCGCTCGAAATGTTCACATCTCGAGTGGGAATCACCACGAAATCCACAAGGTAGCCAAACGTGTCGTCGCCGTTCCTGTCACGCAAGGCGACATGTAACTCATTGCCGCGAAACCAAACTCCAATTCGATCCAGTTCATGGTCTCGCGCCCCTGTAAAGAAAAGCTTGAAGCCAACCAGTGCAATGATCGGAGGGAATAGGTTGGCCGGGCCGCTTCCCGGTGAAGCCTGTGGAATCACTCGAGAACATTCGCCGACGCAGCCCACGTCTCGTACCTGGTAGCGGCGAACTCCAGGGATATTGAGGAGTGAGTGAGAAGCGCTATAAAAGAACTCTTCACCGCCGGGATTCTTATCTTGGAGGGAAATGTCGAGTGTTCCATCTGGAATGTTGGACGGATTCAGGTCCGCGTTTGGCGAAAGATCCTCGGACGGACCACCGGCCAACACTCTAAGATGACTAATCTGATGGTCTCCGGGCGACGGATCACCTACATCGTAGGCAAGATAAAAACCTCGCAATGCGGGAATTCGGTTCCCGAACGCAGGGTAAAACTGGCCGTCAACATCGAAAGGCTTTGCAAAGCCATCTGCCGTAACAAATGCCATGTGACACTCCCTCCCAATTAAAAACTGGGCTAAGTCGATTTCAGTCGTGGCAACTGTATCACGAATAAGTATTAAGTTGTATTGTTTTTCATTGGGTGGATTCCCCTCCGCCCTCCCGCACACTACAGGTTGTGGTTGCCTCCTTGCCCGCTCTCGCCCACGACTACACCGCACTACATCTTGTGGCCGTCGCAGTTCACCTCCAGTGACCTCGCGAAGTAGCATCTAAAGACATGCTCCGTCCGCTGATTTGCCTCGCCTGTGCCGCCACATTTCTCCCGGCCGCCGTTACCGTCCGCGTCGAGGGTGAAATCGGACCCCCCGCCCGCAAAGCCCTCGAAGCCCTGCAAAAACGCTCAACATCAGCACCCGATCTCGAAATCGAGATCCGCCAACTACCCGGCAAACCAGAGTCGTTCGCGATTACCCTGCCCCGCCGCGGAGCCGTCCGCATCACCGGCGGCGATGCCGTCGGGCTGGCCTACGGCGTCTACGAACTCCTCGGCCAACTCGAATCCAGCGGCCCTGCCTCCCTTCAAGCCGTCAGCCGCGAACCCGCACTGCGCAAGCGGTCCATGGGCGTATTCCTCTACAACCAGGACCTCGAAAGCGCGTGGCTCTACGATCGCGCCTACTGGGATCGCTACTTCGAATTGCTCGCGCGCAGCCGCTTCAACTATTTCACGCTCATCTTCGGACACCAGACTTCTTACCTCGCCCCGCCCTTTCCCTTCCTCATCCCGGTGCCCGGCTGGGAACGCGTGCGCCCCCTCGGCCTCACCGACGCCGAACGCACCCGCAATCTCGACATGTTGCGTATGGTCTCCGAGATGGCCGCCGAGCGTGGCATCAAATTCGTATTCGGCATCTGGCAGCAACACGCGCACCTTTATGGGAAGAACATGGTCGAAGGCCTTCGCTACGAAGACCTCTTCGACTACTGCCCCAAGGCCCTCGCCTTAATCCTCCGCGCTTGCCCGAAGATCCACGGCGTCCAGTTCCGCATGAACATCGAAAGCGGCATCGAAGAGGACGACCAGAACCGCTTCTATACGGCCATGTCCAAGGCGATTCGCGAGTCCGGCCGCGACGTCGAAGTGGACTACCGCGCCAAAGGCCTGCGCCCGGAAACCGTCGAGTCGTCGCTCCAGCTTGGCATCAAACCCATCGTCTCCACCAAGTACTGGCGCGAGCACATGGGCCTTCCCTTCCACGGCACCCGCATTGACGCCGGCGATAAGGAGCGCTCCTACCGGCGCTACGGTTACTGGGATCTCCTGCAGCAGAACCGCCCCTACGATGTCGCTTACCGTATGTGGACCCTCGGCTCCACCAAGCTCCTGTTGTGGGGCAGCCTCGACTACGCGCGCCAGTTTGCCCGCAGTTCCGCTTTTGGCGGCTCGCTCGGCTTCGAGGTCTGCGCGCCGCTTTCCCAGAAAGGGTTCGGAAACTGGAAAGGCGGACCCTGGCGAATCATGGCCAGGCCGGAACTGGAATACTATCGCTGGGAGTTCGAGCGTTACTGGGCGTACTACCTCAGCTTCGGTTTAGCCGGCTACGCCGCCGTTCCGGAACAACCCATCCTTGCGGCTGAGTTTCGGCGCCGTTTCGGCGCCGCCGCCCCTCATGTCCGCGCCGCTTACGAGGCCGCCAGTTGGGTGATTCCCTTTGTCACCAGCGTCCGAGCCGTCTCGGCCAGCAATTTCGGATACTGGCCGGAAATGGAAACCGGCGGGCTCACCCAGCGCTACGCCTCCCTCCCCACAGGCGACGACAACCGGTTCTACCGCCTCGACGACTATGTTGCCGACTGGATCGCAAACCGTGTGTCCGCCAGGATGACTCCCGAAGAGATGGCCGTCGAACTCGATTCGATAGCCGAACGCGCCACCCAAGCCATGGAGCGGGCTACAACGGCCACGCCCGCTACTGCCGAACTGCGCTCCACCCAAACCGACATCACCGTGCTGGCTTCGCTCGCCCGCTACCATGCCGCGCGCATTCGCTCTGCCCTCGACTACCTTCTCTTCCAGCAATCCGGCGAACGCATCCGCCTCGCCCGGTCCGTGGATGAGTTCGCCTCCGCCGTGACTCACTGGCGCGCCATCGTCCGCGCCACCAACGATGTCTACAACCACCGCATGGTCTTCAACCGCCCGCCCGACCAGATCGGCCACTGGCGCGATGAACTCCCCCTGCTCGAAGCCGAAGAGAAGCGTCTGCGCGACATGGCGCGCCTCTATCCCGGCGCTGTCGCCGACATCGCTAAGACCCTCAAGGAGAAGCACGAGCCCGAGCGATTCAAGCTCGCCATGCGCTGGAAGGAGGATCAGGGCACACCCATCCGCTGGGCCGACACGCAGCCCGCGCCCGAAGCATGGGACGCCCCGGTCGACCGCTACAGCATGCGTTCTCCCCAAGCCGCCTTGCGCGAGGTCGTCGAACGCTTCCGTTACCGCAAGATCCTCCACCTTCCGCCCCGTTGGGCCGGCAAGGGGCAGGGCACAACCATTCACGCCTCTCTCACCGGACCCCGGCAAGGCGTCCGTCTCCGCATCTTTCATCGCCCGGCCAACTCCGGCTTCCGCTTCGCTGCCGCCGACATGATCGAATCCGCGGAAAACGTCTACTCGTTCCAACTCCCTGACGCCCCCGCCGGAACCACCATCGCCTACTACCTGCGCGCCGACGCCGAGACCGCCTTCTTCAGCGGATCGGAAAAAGAACCGCACGAAGTCGTCTACCGTGACGACACCGCAAAAGGCCCCTCCATTCGCCTCGTCACGCCCGGTTCAGCCCACGTTGGCCGCCCAGTCACCGTCACCGCCTCCATCCAAAGCAAGCACCGCCTCAGTGCGGTGCGCCTCCACTACCGCCACCTCGATCAATCCGAAGACTGGCGCATCGCCCCCATGCAGCCCGCCGCGAACCAAACCTGGCAGGCGGTCATTCCGGCCCGGTTCGTCGTCCCCGGTTGGGATCTCGCCTACTCCATCGAGGCCATCGACGAAACCGGACACGGCGCCTTCGCCCCTGACTGGCGTCAGGCCGATCCGATTTCCGTCATTCGCGTCACCCCTCTACGGGGTACGCCACCACAATAGGGTTGACATTCACAACACCGCATGTTATCAAGAGTCAATCTTCAGTTTGAGGTTTGTTTATGCTTTTTAACTTGCGAACCTTCGCGCTAATCGCTTTGCTGAGTTGTCTGACGTGGGCACAAGACTATCGCGGACGCGTCCAGGGCGTGGTCACTGACCCGACCGGCGCCGCCATCCCCCAAGCCGTCGTCACCCTGGTGAACACGAATACCAAAATTTCCACCATCCGGAACACCGACGAAACCGGTCGCTTCCTCTTTGACTTCGTGGAGCCCGGCTCCTACACACTAACCGCGGAGCTCTCCGGATTCGGCAAGTTCACCCAGGAGAACGTCCAGGTACTGGTCCGTTCGGACATCACCATTAACGCCTCACTCAAGGTCGGCGACATGACGCAAACCGTCACCGTTGCCGAGTCGGCGGTCGAAATTCAATTCAATACGACGACCCTTTCGCAGACCATCGACGGCAAGATGCTCAAGGAACTCCCCGTCCTGGCCCGCAACCCCTTTACCCTCGCCCTTCTCGACCCCGCCGTCGTCAACCGCTATTCCGATGTTTCCAAGCGGAATCCCTTCTACCAACTGTCCACCACCGGCGTCGACGTCGGCGGCCAGACCAGCGGCCGCAATGAAGTCCAGATCGACGGCTCGCCCATCGGAGTCGGCTCCCGCGGCTCCTATTCGCCTCCCATGGATGCTGTCCAGGAGTTCACCGTGCAGCAGAACTCCGTCGACGCCGAATCGGGCTTCTCGGCCGGCGGCGTGATGAACGTCGGTATGAAGGCGGGCACCAACGAATATCACGGCAGCCTGTATTACTTCGGCCGCAACCCTAAACTGAACGCCGTATCCAACGCCTTTACCCGCGCCCCCAACGTCGTGCGCAATCACGTCGGCGGCGGTACCATCGGCATGCCGATCATCAAGAACCGCCTCTTCACCTTCTTTACCTACGAGCGCTGGAAGAACCGCCAGCCCTACACCAAGGTGTATACGCTGCCCACCGATCTCGAACGTCAGGGCAACTTCTCTCAGGCGCTCACCAAAGCCGGCGCCCTCCGGGTGATCTTCGATCCCTGGACGACCCAGACCAACAACACGACCAACGTCGTCACGCGCCAGCCCTTTGCCGGCAACCTGATTCCGGCCAACCGCATCGACCCCACTTCCAAGCTCTTTCTCGGCGATATCTGGGGACCCAACAACCCCGGTGACGATGCCACCGGCGTCAACAACTACCGTACGGGCTATGCCTGGTTCCTCAATTACTGGAATTTCTCCAACCGCACCGACTGGAACATCACTGATAAGTGGAAGATCTTCGCGCGCTACAGCGTCATCCGTACGCGGCTCGACAACAACAACTACGGCAACAGCCCCGCCACCACCTCCGACAACGGTGGCCTCATGGACGCCCTCAACGGCGCTTTCGACAGCGTCTACACTCTCAACGCACGCACTGTCTTCAATTTCCGAATCGGCGTTGTCTACTCCGAAGATGAGTACGATTCCGAGTGGGCAAAACTCGGCGAAGCGGGTTTGGCCAAGTACTGGCCCAACAATCCCTGGTACAAGCCTTACACCTCCACCACGCCGGCTGTCTACTATCCCAACCTCAATATCGGCGGAGCAACCTTCGGCAAGTCCAGTTGGTGGAGCTACCGGCCTCGTAAGTACTCCTACCAGGGCAGCATGGGGCACGACCGCGGTCGTCACTACATGAAGTTCGGCATGGCCTACCGTCATGGCTACGAATACTCGCAGTTGCCCAACCTCGGCACTTTCCCATTCACGGCCAACTACACCGCTGAAACATACAACGCTCCCAACACTCTCCTCTATGGCAGTGCCTGGGCCACCTTCCTGCTCGGCGCCATCGACAACAGCTTAGTGTCCAACTACGTCTCGCCGCGCTACACCAAGCAGGACCAGTATGGTTTGTTCTTCCAGGACGATTTCAAGCTCAACCGGCGCATTACGCTCAACCTCGGCCTCCGCTGGGAGTACGAAACCGCTCCCTCCGAACGCGAGGGCCGCATGTCGCGTTTCCTCGACCTCACCAATCCCATCCCCGAGTTTCAGTCCACTCCGCCCGTCATGCCTCCGCAGGTGGCCACCATTCAGGGCGCCGTCAAACCCACTTACAACGGCGCTTGGGTCTATACCGACGACAAGACCCCGGGTCTCTATTTCGCCCCGAAGGCCAACTTCCTGCCCCGCGTCGGTATCGCCATACGCGCCAACGATCGTACGGCCATCCGCATCGGTTATGCGCGGTACGCAGTCCCCTTCATGAGCGTGCTTGGCTACTCCTGGATTCTCCCCTCCCTCGACGGTTACTCCTCCACCTCCAACGGGCCCGTCGCCGTGCAGGGCGTCCCTCAGGGCGTCTTCTCCAATCCCTTCCCGGCCTCCAACCCGCTGGTTATGCCGGTCGGACGCGGCAATGGCCGCAACACGAACCTCGGAAATACCGGAAACACTCCTTGGGCCAGGCAGGATTTGAAGACCTCGATGAACGACCGCTTTAACTTCACCGTCGAACGCGACTTCGTCTACGGCCTCAAACTTGACGCCACCTTCTTTATGAACTTCGGCCACAACATGGTCCCCGAAGGCCAAGGCGGCAATACCGGCTTCGGCCAGGCGATGAACATGGTCGACCCGCAATTGAGCTACACCTATAAGTCCGCGCTCACCGCCGCGGTCCCCAACCCGTTCTTCGGCTTACCTGCTAGTCTGATGCCGGGTCAGCTTCGCGGCCAGCGGACCGTGCCCCTCTCCACCCTGCTGCGTCCCTATCCCCAGTATGGCGACCTCACGCAGCAGTTCATGCCCGGCGTCGACAACCGGTACAAAGCGCTCCAAATGCGCGTCCAGCGGCGCTTCGCCAACGGCTACAGCGTGGTGTGGGGCTACAACTTCAATCGCGAGGAAACCGGCGGATTCTTCAATGCCCCCGATCAATACGCGAACAAGTTGACCATGATCCCGGCCGCTTCTCCGCGCCACCGCATGACGCTCGGCACTACCATCGATCTGCCCGTCGGCCGCGGACGCCGCTTCGGCACCGCGATGAATCCCGTCCTCAACGCCATCATCGGGGGCTGGTCCACCAGCCATATCTTTATGTGGAACTCCGGTTCCTTCCTCCGCTTCGGCCAACTGGAGGTCTCCGGCGACCCGATTCTTGAGAATCCCACCTGGCAGAAGTGGTTCAACCCCGCCGCCTTCTCCCAGGCCATTCCGTTCACGCCCCGCCTCAACCCCTACCAGTACGACGGCCTCACCGGACCCCGCTACTGGAACCTCGACAGTACTATCTCCAAGAACTTCGACCTCACCGAGCGCTTCAAGCTTGAGTTCCGGCTCGAAGGCTACAACCTCACCAACAGCGTGATGCCCGGCAACCCCAACCTGAGCGTCACCAGCACCCAGTTTGGCGGCATCACCACCCAGGTCAACTACGGTCGCGAAGTGCAGTACACACTCCGGCTGCATTTCTAATCGCCTGATGATCGACCGCCGCCCGAAGCGCCGGTCCTGTTAGTCCCGCTCCATGAGCAGCCGGGAGACAGGACCGGCGACTTCGGCGATATTCACAGCCCGAAACTCCCGCTCCACTGTCTGCCCTGCCAACTTGAGCCTGACCTCGGCGCCTGTCTTCACCCACCGCCCGCCGGGCGTACGCATCTCGTGCCGCGCGAAATTCGGCGTGTGCGACCGCAACTGCACCCGCGCCCCTTCTCCCTGAATCTCCGCTTTCACGCTCACCACATTCGGCGTCCACTCAATCCAATCGCGGTGCCGCGTCCGCACAAAGTAGTCCTGCCGCAGGGCCCAATGCTTCGGCGCTTTCCCACCCGTCGGATTCGCCCACCGGTACCACGTGTGCGTCCGGAAATACTCGTCTTCCCACACCGCCAGCGCGCCCGACAACCAGCCCGACTGCGTGTGCCGGTCACCCGTAATCTCATAGGCTACAAACCGGTAGGTGTGCGGCGAGAACAGCAACCGCGGCTTTACCTTCTTCCGCTCTGGTCCCACCACGAGATCGACGTCCTTCGCTTCATTCTTTAGATATTCGTCGCGAATCTCCAGGGCCGACAACGGCACCCCCGCCTTCTCAAAATGCCCATCGAACTCCGCGTCCGAAAGAAACCACTTGCGGTGTTTGTTCGACCACACTTCGTTCACACCGTGATTTCCTGCCGCCAGGTAGCTATTCTCTTCCCCACCCGGACCCGGCTGGAGGCACCTCGTCACGTACCCCATTGCATTCAGTACCGCGTTCTGCGCCAGCATCGCGTGCGTGCATTCAAACGGCCCGCCATCCGGCCCCCGCTCGAGAATTGAAATCGCATCCAGGGGCGGCCCTGGCTTCGACTCATCCACCTTCAGCCTCTGAAAGATCCATTGCCGCAAGCGCAGAATCCTTTCAAACTCGTCCTCCACCCCCTTTACCGACTCCGCGAACGCGAACCGCCGCTTCAACTCGACGAACGGCGGCGAAGCGATGTCTTCAAACCGGAAGAAGATCTGGCTCGGCCGGAAGACCGGATTCTCCACCTCCCGCACCCGATACGTTGTCTGGCCCGGCGCCGCGCACAGCCAAACCAGCCCGATCATCCATCGTGCAGAGAAGGAATTCATCTTTGTCGCCACAATTCTACAGCAGGCTCAAACCGCAGTATGCTAGTCCAAAGCGCTACACACGTCATGCTACCCAAGCTACTTGCCTCGCTGACATTGGCCGCCGCGGCCTTTGCCCAGGATGAGCTTGCCCTCCGCAAGTTCTTCGAAGGAAAAAACGTGAACGTGAAACTCGACATGCCTGGTGACAACTCCGGCATCGATGTCCACCCCGGCGCCGAACTTCCCGTCGAGTTTCCCATCGTCGCCAAGCGCATCCGCCGCTACGGTGTTGCCCTCCGCAATGGCGACTCCGTCACCGTCACCCAGGTCAAGGTCAAGGACAAGCTCATCGAGTTTCATCTGGGCGGCGGCGGCTTTGGATCGTTCGGCGATATGTGGTCGCTCCCATCAGTCCCTTCTTCCTCGTCGTCCGAGTCCTCCGAGGAGCGCAGACTCAAGCGCGAGATTTCCCGCACCAACGACCCCAGCCGCCGTCGCTCGCTCCAAAGCCAGCTCGATTCGGCTCGCCGCCGCCGCTACCGCGAACAGGATCGCAACCGCGACCGCGCTGAAATCGCCAAGGTCGAGCGCTCCCGCGTCGAACAGTCCCGGCGCGAATCCTCGGGTTCCCGCTTCAACCTCCGCTTTGTGAACGGAGTCCCGCCCGGTGCGCTGACCCCCAACGGACTGATGAGTATTCTCGCCGAATACGTTGATTTTTCCTTTCTCCCGAAATAGCCTCCGGGAATGGTGACCGGATTGCTCCACCCATAGCGCACTGGGAGGTGCGACATGGCGAAAGGCGCCGTTCACATTACCGTTGATCGTTGTAAAGGCTGCGCGATTTGCGTGGAATTCTGTCCGACTCACGTCCTGGCTTTATCGAACGCCTTTAACGGCAAAGGATACCATCCTCCGTATGTCATAAATGCCGAGAAATGTTCGGGTTGCGACCTCTGCGGCATGTATTGCCCGGATTTTGCCATCTACGGCTTCAAACAGCCCAAAGAGGGGGTGGCGCAATGAAAGCCGCTCCGCACGGTGTTCTCACCGGTGTCCATTTCATCAACGGTGATGCAGCTTGCTGTGAAGGCGCCATCGCCGCGGGTGCGCGATTTGCCTCAGGCTACCCGATCACTCCTTCCACAGAGATTGTGGAAAGGTACGCAGCACGCGCTCCCCAAGTCGGCGGTACCTTCATTCAAATGGAGGACGAACTCGCCGCTTCCATCACTCTCCAGGGCGCTGTCTGGGCCGGTGCGCGGGCCTTCACCGTCACGTCCGGCCCCGGTTTCTCCCTCATGATGGAGCACATCGGCTACGCCGCGATGACCGAAACGCCCTGCGTCTTTGTCGATGTTCAACGCGCCGGTCCCTCCACGGGCTTGCCCACCCTGCCGGCCCAGGGTGACATGATGCAGGCCAAGTGGGGTTCCCACGGCGATTACCCCATCATTGCCCTCTGTCCCAATTCTCCACAGGAATGTTTCGACCTCACCATTCGCGCCTTTAATCTTGCTGAGCAATACCGCAATCCCGTCCTCTTTATGATGGATGAGTGCGTCGGACACATGACCGAAAAGGTCGTCATCCCCGAAGCTGACGAAATCGACATCACCCCCCGTCGAAGAACTCCCGATGCCCAGCTCTTCCAGCCCGATGCTGACTTGGTCCCCCCCATGCAGCACGCTGGCGAAGGACACGGCATCCACGTCACCGGCCTCACCCACAACGAGCGCGGCTACCCCGATCTCACCATCGGCTCGCAGGACAAACTCGTCCGGCGCCTGCACGACAAGATCGCCCTGGCGAATGAGGAAATCGCCGATTGGGATGAGGAAGGTCTCGACGGAGCCGATGTTGCCGTCCTCTCCTACGGCATCACATCTCGCGTCGCCCAGCGCGCCATCGTAATGGCCCGCGAAAAGGGCTTACGCGTGGGCCGCATGCGGCTCATTACTGTGTGGCCTTTCCCGGAACGCCGGGTGCGCGAAATTGCTCAGCAGGTCCGAGCCATCGTCGTCCCCGAACTCAACTTGGGCCAAATCGCGCTGGAGGTCGAACGCCTCGCTGCCGGCAACGCCCGCGTCATTTCCGTTACTCACGCCGGAGGCAGCGTCCACCGGCCCGAACAGATTCTGCAAGCCATCGAAGAGGGGGCCCGGCAATGAGCGCCTTAGTCGCCAATCCTGTTGAACAATTCCTGCGCACCGAGCGCATTCCTCATATCTGGTGTCCCGGCTGCGGCATCGGCACGACCGTTAACGCCTTCGCCCGTGCCGTTATCGACTCTGGCCTGGACCCGCTGAAAGTGGTGGTGGTGAGCGGGATCGGCTGCTCTGGCCGCGTGGCGGGATATGTGAGTTTCGACTCCTTCCACACCACGCATGGCCGCGCCATCCCGTTCGCCACGGGGCTCAAATTGGCCAACCCTGACCTCACGGTCGTGGTCTACTCCGGTGACGGCGACCTGTCGGCCATCGGCGGCAACCACCTCATCCACTCCGCGCGCCGGAACCTCGACCTCAAGGTCGTCTGCGTCAACAACCTCGTTTACGCGATGACCGGCGGCCAGTCCGCGCCCACCACGCCGGAAACCGCCAACACCTCGACCTCTCCCTACGGCAGCTTCGAGCCCGACCTCAACCTGCCGAAACTGCTCGATGCCGCCGGCGCCTCCTACGTGGCCCGCTGGACCACCTACCACGTCAAGCAGATGGAGCGCGCCATGCTCGAACTCCTCCGCAAGAAGGGCTTCGGCTTCCTCGAAGTCATTTCCCAGTGCCCTACCCTCTACCAGCGCCGGAACGGCATGGGCGACGGCCTCGAATCCGTCAAGTTCTATAAGGAGCACAGCAAGGTCAAGAACGACGCCTGCCTGGATGACGTCGCCATGGACAAGGTGGGCGAGATCATCTGCGGCAAGTTCGTCGACCGCGACCGCCCCGAATACGGCCAACTGATGCGTGAGTTCTATCAGAATAAACTCGGCGCCAAGTATCGTGCGCCCGAATTCCGCGACGGAGTCCTCGTATGAAGCTCACAACGAAACTCGCTGAAATGCGCATTGCCGGCTTCGGCGGCCAGGGCGTCATTCTCGCCGCCCATATCGTCGGCAAGGCCGCTGCCATTAAAGCCGATGGCTATGCCACCCTCACCCAGAACTACGGACCCGAAGCCCGCGGTGGCGCTTCCAGCGCGGCGCTCGTCATCTCCGATGAGCCCGTCCTCTATCCCTACACCACCCGCCCCGACGTCCTGGTCGTGATGGCGCAGGAGGCCTACCACCGCTTCGTCCCGGAAATGAATCCCAACGGTATTCTCCTCGTCGAACAGGACCTCGTCCGGCTCGAAGAAATCCCCGGCAACGTCCGCGTCTACGGTATTCCCGCCACGCGGATGGCGGAGGACCTCGGTAAGAAGATCGTCACCAACATCGTCATGCTCGGCTTCCTCGCGGCCAAAACCGATTTGATGCCCGTCGAAGCCTACAAACTCGCCGTCGCCGACTCGGTTCCCGCCGCCGCGCGGGAATTGAACGCCAGGGCGTTTGATGCCGGTTACGAGTATGGTTTACAGGCGCGGGAAATCACGCGCGCCGATCTGGAAGCGGCGCTTGAAGTGATCAGCGAATAGGGAGGCTCTCATGAAAGTCAAAATCCTGTTGTGTGGCTGCCACAACATGAAACTCAAACCGGAACAGATCGATATGAACTCGCTGCCCGCCGCCCTCGATGGCGACATTGACGTGAAGTACGCCATCATGCACCCGCAACTCTGCGGACCGGGCGGCAACGAGATCCTGCGCGACCTCCTGCATGTCGCCGACCGCGATACCTTCCTGGTCATCGGCGGCTGCGACCCCGGCACCCAGCAGGTCTACTTCGGTGACGTCATCGCCAACAGCGGCGTCCCCCGCCACCACATCCTGCACGTGGACATTCGCGGAATGGATAACGAAGACGCCTCGGCCGCCATCCTCAAGGCCGTCGGCGAAGTCGCCGTCCGCGAAGGCGCACTGTCGTTCCCGACCGACGGTTTCTCCGGCTAGCTCTTCTTCGGAGTACGTTTGAACCGCTGCTTCTGCGCCGCCGTCATCTTCTCGGTCGCGTACTGAACGAGTAAGCGCGGCGCATGCTCCTTGTGCCGGTGCAGGAACGCCTCCACCGGCGCTGGGCTCTGTTTCCAGAGTTCCCTCAGGAACCAGCCCGTGCCCTGGTGCACCACTTTTTCCGCGTCCGTCATCAGCGGCTCAATGCCCGCCAGAAGCTGCTCGTGAGGAAAGTGTTTCAGCAGCTTGATCATCGTCACGGGAACGGCGCGGCGTTGGTACTTATGCGGCGACGCTACCCAACCAACCAGCTTGTCGAGCGGCGCCGACTTATTCAGCAGCAGCCCCGGCAGTAACTCACCGCACAGCACATCCGTATGGCCCCAGTTGCGAATGCCGCCGTCGAACCACGTGGCGATCCCGTCAAACAACTCCGCCGTATGCCACTCCTTCAGCTCCATTCCCAACAGGATGGCGAACGACGCTTCTTCGTACTTCCCCGTCTGCACGAGCTTGCGCCCAAGCCGGATCAAATCCTGGACGCTGCCCTTGCGCAGTTCCCCGGCCCATTGATCGATACTGGCCTGCCACGACGGGTCTTTGTGGTCGATCCCGTAAGCGTCGTAGCCCTCCACAAAGTAGCGTTGATACCGTGCGGCCCGGGCCGGGTCGGCGTTGGCTTCACAGTAACTCCGAATGGCTTTGAACACGTCTATCATAGCTGATAGGATAGCGTCATGCCGCAAGCGCGGCTCGTCAGGAATCTCAAATCGAACTCATCCCACAGCCTGCTCAGGCGACAAGTCCGGTCCCGGAGCGCTCAATCGATTACCTTGTCGACGCTCTGCAGCAGCATGTCTGAGATTGTCAAACCTAGTTTCCTGGCCACGGTTCGGTTCAGAATCGTCCGCTGTCTAACTACCTGCTGAACGGGGATGTCTTCCGGGCGCGTGCCGGACAGGATCTTTGCGATGCAATCGGCCATCGCTTCGCCTCGCTGCTTATTATCCGGCTGGTCCCGAGCGAGCAGCGCGCCGGCAGCCGCGTTGTGTGGATAGGGAGCGAAGGCGGGTAGATTGTACTTCAAGGCGAGTTGGCCCAGCCGAGCCGATCCGGTCTTTGAAAAAAAGATGCCGTGGTTCACAATGTAAACCGCTTGCGCCCCTGCTGACATGGCGGTGTGAAAGGCGTCTTCCATCGCGTCTTCGCTGGTGACCTCGATCGCCTTGACGGTGAGACCGAGGTGTGGCGCAACTACCAGAACACGCGCCTGCTGGCCCGGCTCATACGATCGGTTGAACAGCATGGCGACGCGGCGAAGTCCCGGAACGACGGCCTTCAGCAGGTTGAGGAAAGCTTCCTCGTTGTGGGTGGTGAACGTGACCCCTGTGGCATTTGTGCCCGGTTTGTCGAGACCTTTGACGATACCCCCCGCAACAGGGTCACTCGACCAAAACACCACGGGCACAGTGCGGGTTGCTCGCAATGCTTCAACCGCTTCTGACGTCGATCTTGCCACCAGGACCGAGGCGCCTGCACGTACGGCATCTCTCATCATGGCTTCCATTTGGCTCCGAGGCGCCTCTTTTCGCTCGAACGTGATGCGCTCGCCCTCTGGAAAGTTCAGGGCCCTCAGCCGAGCAACAAGAGCCGCCGTCAAGTCGGCGTCGCTGACGTCGTTCGCTGCGAAGCCGGAGTTAGTGAAATATACAACCCTGGCAAGGCGACTGGTTGTACCAGGCGCCTGTTGTGCCGGGCAGAGACTGACAACAGCCAGGCACAGGAACCCATACGCGTGTTTCATTGATAGATTCATCTGATTCCGCCTGATCCGCAAGTATATCCGAATTGCACTGGCGCCGATCACGAAGGGACTAAATCAGGTATCCTCGAACAGCATGCGAATCCGAAGTGTATCTGCAGTAGGGCTCTTGCTGTCCCTTGTCATTTCGCCGGTGTTCGCACAAACGGCGAGTACTTCCGCCGCGTCCTCCCATCGCATCGGTGTGCTGACGGATCTCAACTGGACCGACCCGAACGCCGCTGGCTTCCTGAAGGCTTTTACGGAGCATCTGCAAGCTCTTGGATACATGGCGGGTAGAGACTTCCTGCTCGAGTTACGAGCCGCGGACCGCAACGCGAACTTGCTCGCGAACCATGCCGTGGAACTGGCAAAGCGTTCCACCGTCATAGTTACAGCGAGTTCCAGCGCCGGCAAGGCGGCGCATGAGGCAACTAAATCGATTCCCATCGTTGGCTGTGGTTCGGACAGTGTGATGGGCGGTAACATGACCGGGTTTTCCGGTGTGGCGGAGCATCAAGGGGAGTTTCTCGCGCAGCTAAAGGCTGTCATACCGGAACTGAAGCGGGTAGCGCTGCTTTTCGACCGGTCGTACTTTGCGGTTCCGCCGCTCATTAGCTCATCTGAGCGAGCGGCGGAAAAGCTTGGGCTGGCTCTGATCCACGCTGAAGTGAATGGCGTATCTGACTGGGCGAGCCAGTTCGCGCAGTTAAAGCGCAGCGGTGCGCAAGCCGTTCTCGCGCTCAACCATCCCGACTTCCGCCGCGAGCGAAGCAGATTGACGGCTCTGGCAATCGAACACGGACTCCCGTTGTCATCTCCATACCGGGAGAACGCCGAAGCAGGGGCACTGCTTGCCCATAGTCAGGACTTTCGCTGGATCGGCGCAAGTGTGGCGGGCTATGTCGACAGGCTTCTGAAAGGCGCACGCATCTCCGAGTTGCCGGTCAACCGGGATGCGCCGTTTCAATTGTTCGTGAACCTGCGGACCGCTCGCGTTCTCGGTGTCACCGTACCCGATTCGTTGCTCCAGCAGGCGTCCGGGGTGTTCGGACGTTAGGCTAAAGAGCTGACAGTCATGACAGGAACTACCCGATCGTGGCCGGGGTGACGTCGGCCCAGTCGGGCGATCCGAAAGCTCTGGAATAAGAGGCCGTTGTGGCGACCATCGACGGTGCGGCGATCCGCGTCGCGGGGTCTTTTTTTTGGGGGGGCTGATAGCATTGTAAAAGATGTTTTTAAGGTGCGGAGTGCTCCCATGGTCAATTTGAGCCAGGACATTCACCCCCTCACCGACTTCAAGCGCAACACCAGCGACTTCATGAGCCGGATGAAGAAAACGCGGAGACCCGTCGTTCTCACCGTCAACGGCAAGGCCGAACTGATCGTGCGGGAGGCGGCGAGCTACCAGCATATTCTCGACCGCCTCGAAAGGTTCGAGGCGGTCGAAGCGATTCGGCTCGGCATCGCCGCAGCCGAAGAAGGCCGCGTCAAACCGGCTCGGAAGGCACTGGCGGAACTGAAGGCGAAGCTTGGCATTTCAGATTGACATCAGGGAACCGGCGCTCGCCGATGCCGAGGACTACTCCGTGAAGTCATAAGACAGCCCGAGGCCGCCGAGCCGTGGTCCCCGCTCACTGACTACTTGAGAACGCGCTCGTAAGGTCAAACACGTTCGTTTTTGCGATTGCCTAAAGAACGTAAACGCGGGCCGCGCCGTCAGATTTGTGATAGCCTGTCTACCTGCTGGCTGGAGCTGGTCTTGTCTTTATGAGCAACCGTTCTGAGGATTACTCGATTTCCATTCAACGGGCCGTGTCACCAATGCTGATTGGAGCAGTGTTTCTGCTCAGCCCTCCCTCGCTATCACAAGAAACCCAAGACATACCGAGCGCCGAGCGAGAGGTAAGACTAGCAGAAAACGCACGACGGGATGCGGTTCTCCGCAACGACACCGGGGTACTTAACCAGCTAATCGCCGACTCGTTCGTCGGAACACTCGACGATGGTCGCGTGGTGAACAAAGCCGCTGAGTTGCGCGCAAACCGCCTGGGCGACCGGAAAGTCGAAGCCTGGGATTCCACTAACGTCGCAATAAGGATCTATGGGAATGCGGCGGTGGTTACAGGCCACGCGGCCGTGAAGGACCGGTTCTTCAACGAGGGAGTTCGTGACTTCACGTTTCGGTACACGCATGTGTGGGCAAAACTCGACGGCAGGTGGCAGCTCGTGGTGCGGCACATCAGCGGCAGAAGTACTCCTCGGGTTCAGCGGCAGTGACGCCACACAGCCCTTGCTTAACGTACACTTTTCTCCTTCTGGTACCGCGTGGCCTCGTAATCCTGTTTCGCTTGAATGAGCCGTTCGATCGCCACGCCAACTCTGTGTTGCCGGTAAACCACTAGATAACTCTCTGGAAACCGCGAACTGGCCACAGCCGAACACCGGCATATTTTCCTTGTCGCACCCTGCCGGGAGTACCCAATTCGGGCATCTGTGCAAGACCGTCTTATGTTTCTTCCACCGCCTGACGAAAGCGCCGGGCAGTGTCCAACCCAGCGTTCTCCAGCAGATAAGCGTAGTGATGAATCAAGTCCCGCCTTGCGGCGGGCCGCTGAACGGCCCGGGCCATGTCAGGATGGCTTACGCTTTCGGACCGACTCCAGAGCCTCACGCTCCATCGAGTCGAAGTCCTCTTTGGTCACATCCACGTAGTCCGCGCTCTGTTCGGCTTCGTCGAGCAGTGCCTCCAAGCGGCGGTCGAAATGTTCGTCCGCCAACATTCTACGCGCGTCAACTCAGCCGGTCCAGATACTGCTTCACGAAATCGCAGCCCACCTCAGCGATGTAGGCATCGGTCAAACGCTTCGTTATCGGACCCGGCACGCCTCCGTCGCCGACCTTGGCCCCGTTGAACCTCCGCACCCCCGCGATACAGAGGCTCGTCGAGGTCAGGAACATCTCATCGGCGTTCGCCGCGTCAAAGAGATCGATGTCGCCTTCAATCACCGGAATGGAAAGCTGATGCGCGAGATCGATCGTCATCTGGCGGCTCACACCGGGCAGCACATATCGTTCGCTCGGCGTATAAAGCGCTCCGTCGCGGACCACGAAGACATTGCAGCCAATCCCCTCGGCCAGATTTCCGTTGACGTCCAGCAGCATCGCCCATCCATCGGGATCGTGCGCTTTCACCGACTGTTCAGCGACGATCATATTCAGGTAGTTATGCGTCTTCGCGCGCGGGCTCAGCATGTCCGGCGCGATCCGCCGCTGCGCCGGAGTCCACACGTCGAGCCCGTCCCGGAACTGCCGCGCACGCGCCTTCAGCGGCAGTGGCGTGCATTCCATAACCACATTCGGACCAACGCGCCCCGGCGCATCCCCCTCTATCGGATCCACCCCGCGGCTGACCCGCTGCCCGATCCACCAGTCGCCCGCCGCGGCCCGCAAATGCTCATTGCGCGCCACGATCTCCTCCGACACCTCGATCATCTCCTTCTTGCTCATCCCCGGATCCAGACGCAGATAACGCAGCGAGCGATAGAACCGGTCGATATGCTCCTTCAGCCGGAACGCCCGGCCGTTAAAAGTCCGTGTCATGTCGAACGCGCCGTCGCCATACTTCCAACTCCGGTCTCGGAACGAAATCAGCACCTGATTCTCCGGCATGAATTGCCCGTTGAACCAGGCGATACGAACATTGCTCTGCTGCGTCATGGGTCTCTGTTATCTTAGCCCTTCAAAAGGTAACGCTTCTCCACTTTGACTCCGACCGCGCCGGAGGCATAGTACCCAATCGAGATACGCCCGGTGTGCGTGAGCAAGTCGTAGGCCTGCCAGCGATCCCACTGATAATCGGATTCCATCCACAGAATCAGTTGTGCGTACGCCTGGGCGATGGCGCGTTCGGTGGACCCGCCGGTGGCGATGGTGATAATCTCGGCCGCCGTTTCGATCCGCGGACCGGGGATCGTGCGCTTCAACAAACCCACGGTGATGTCGGTTTCGGCCGGCATCTCCAGACCGTTCGCGGATAGCTCGCCGTGCCCCATCGCGGCATGCGCGTCGCCGAGGTACAGATAACCTCCGGGGACGTAGACGGGCAGCCAGACGGTACTCCCCGGAGCCGTCTCAACGATATCCATGTTGCCACCGTGCGGGCCTGCGGGTCCGGTCGTGGGCACACCCCAATCCGGGGCCGTACCGATGCAGCCCAGCATCGGAGTGTAAGGAATTCGAATCCGGTCGTTCCACTCAATCGCGCCGTCGCGAATGGCGCAAATCCGCGTGCCATGCGGACAATCCGTGCCCAGCCATTCGGACAATTGGCGGGGATCGCCCGTGCGCGTATAGCAGAACCCGTTGGTGGGCCGGATCTCGTGGATGGTGACCGTCAGCGTATCGCCGGGTTCAGCGCCTTCGACCAGGATCGGACCGTTCACCGGATTGCTGTACGGCACCTTGGTCTTGTCGCGCCGGTCGTCCACAGTGCGAATCTGGCCGGAAAACGCATCCTGGGATTCAACCCTGAGTGAATCGCCGGACCGCAGCCGGACGCGTGGCTCGAGGTGGCGACTGAATTCGTAGCAGAGGGGACCGAGCGGTAGGCGTTGCATCATTAGTGTCTCAAGTGTTGGTCCAGCCACGCCCACGTGAGTTCGTAGAAGCCCAGGCTGGACGTATGCGGAAGGTCCGGATAATGGACCAGGGATTTCACTCCCGGCAGGCGCTCGAACAAGGTCCGGATCGTTTCGGCGGGACACGTCGTGTCCTTCCCGCCCGAGCTCAGCAACACCGGGACCTTCAGATCGGGCGCAAGTGGAACCGGATCGAAGAAGTCGAGCGTACGGAGCGCTGCCGGCGAATTGGCGTTGTGCTTGGCCAGCAGTTGGTGGACGAGCGAGCCCGGAATCGCGGCCGCCCGCCGCATGTCCACCAGAAAGGGGACGTGGGCCGCAACCACCCGAATACGCGGGTCAAGGGCAGCGGCCGCGAGAACCAGTCCCCCGCCCTGGCTGGTGCCCACCGCCGCGATGCGCGCGGAATCGACTCCGTCATGCCGCGCGAGCACATCGACGGCGCGAACCATGTCGCAATACGCACCCTGATAGTAATAGCCGTCCGGCTGCTCGATGCCCAGAATCAGCTTCTCACCCGCCGGTGTGGGAACTCGCGGAAATACTTGCAGGACGGCATAGCCCCGCTGGCATTCCGACAGCATGACACCCTGCTGCAAGCCACCATAGCCGGGTGCGGTCACAATCGCCGGGAGCCGCCCTGCCCTGCCTTCGCCGCTGATCGGCAAAGCCAGCAGCGCTTCCACCCGAACACCACCCAGGCTGTTGAACGTAACACGGAACTTGCGGTACGGCAGTGCTTCCTTGACGGGCTCGATCGCAGCCTCACCCGGAACCCGCGCCAGGCGCGCCAGTGTGTCGCGCCAGAATCCCGAAATCTCCTCGGAAACGACAGCGGCCAACAGCAGCAGCGCAAGCATATCCATCAGGCCGTCAACTGTACTTTACTCCGGGATGCCAATATCGTCCGCCAGGTTTTCAAAGCGCGTGAATTGACGCAGGAATGCCATCTTGACCTTGCCCGTCGGACCGTTCCGCTGCTTGGCGATGATCAGTTCGGCGAGGCCGCGCAAGTCCTCCCGGTCGGGCTTGTAGTATTCCGGGCGGAAGATGAACCAGACCATGTCCGCGTCCTGCTCGATCGAGCCCGATTCGCGCAGGTCGGACAATTGTGGAATATGGTCGCCGGCGGGCCGCGTTTCCGTGGCACGGCTTAACTGCGAAAGCACGAGGAACGGAACTTTCAGCTCCTTCGAGAGGAGTTTCAAGCCGCGCGACATCGCGCTCACTTCCTGCGTCCGGTTCTCCGTGCGGCCGCGGCTGCTCATCAACTGAAGATAGTCGATAACGACCAGACCCAGGCCGCGCTCCGCCTTCAACCGGCGCAACTTGGCGTGGACATCCATCAGGTTCGTGCCGGCCGTGTCATCGATGTACAGCGGAGCTTCCGCCAGCCGTAACGCAGCCATCTGCAACTGCCGCCGCTCTTCCTGGTTGAGATACCCGAGCCGGAATTTCTGTTGGTCCACCCGCGCTTCCGAGCACACCATTCGCGTCAGCAGTTGCTCCCGCGACATTTCCAGCGAGAACACCGCGACCGTCTTCTCGTTTCCTTCCTTCGTGGCGATCTGCTGGGCGATGTTCAGGGCAAGCGCGGTCTTCCCCATCGCCGGACGCGCGGCGAGAATAATCAGTTCGCCGGCGTGCAGCCCGCTGGTCATTTCATCCAGCTTGAAATAGCCCGTCGAAATACCGGAAACACGCCGCGACGGATCGAGAAACGAACTGATGCCGCCCTCAAACTCCGCGATGATGTCGCCCGGCCGCAGCAGGGATTGGCGTTTGTCCGTGTCGCCGAGTTTGAGAAAGGAATCCTCGGCGTCGGCCAGGATTATAGATGCCTCCTCCTGGTCCAGCAGACAACGTTCGATCACCTTCTGAGACGACAGAATAATGCGCCGCAGCAGCGCCTTCTCTTTGATGATGCGGACGTAGGATTCGAAATTGTAGATTTGCGGCAGACCGTCGTCCAGCGAGACGAGGTACGAGATCCCGTCCACCGACTCCAACTGGCTCCGCCGCATCAATTCATTGGCGACCGTAATCCGGTCGATCTTCTCGTTTGCCTCGCTCAGCGCGAGCATCGCGTTGTAGATTCGCTTGTGCTTCTCGAGAAGAAAATCCTCCGGCTCCAGCGAGGCGGCGGCAATAATGAAAGCGGAATCGTCGAGGAGGATGGCTCCAAGCACCAGCTTTTCAGCTTCGATATTGGCGGGAAGTCCCCTTTCCAGGGAAATGTCTCTAGCTGCCATGACAGGACCGGTAGTAAGACCGAAGTTTACGATAGCGGCCGGCGCCGGTGAGCGCAATGAAAAAACAGTGCGCATCCTGCGAGCGGTTTACCCTCTGGATAACGCCCGAAAATCGGCCCGTAGCGCTGTGGAAGAACTGTGTCCCGAAGTGGCCCATTGCAAACACCTTAGCCGCCCGGCAAGGAACCCATCCACAGTTTATCCGAAAACAATCCACAAGGAAAATGTTTCACCCTCCGCCCCTCTTCCCTTGCTCGCTCAAAATAACGTCTAGCGAACAGCCAGGTGAACTCCGCTGGCGGACGATCGGCCCCCGATCGACAACGTCACCGGGACGTTCCCGGAAGGCGTATCCGCCGGGATCTGGGCGCTCACCTGCAGCAGGCCCACAAATCCGGGAGCGAGCACGCCGCAAAGGTAGACCGGGGCGTCGCGGCCCCCGATCGCTACCGTCACCTGCTGTGCGCAGCTCAACGGAGAAGCAGGGGCGGGTCTGCCCGTGCCTACCGGCGGGTCCACGACACCGGCGCCCGTGGCGTAGAGAGTAACGTAAGAGCCTTTGGCCGCCGGACTGCCCGGTCCGTTGATACTGCCATCCGCCACATTGACCGCGCTCACCTGTCCTGAACCCGATCCGTTGGCGGTGAAGAGGCTGGGTTGAACGGCGGCTACGTTCACCGGGATGGGCTCGCTCCGGACACCTTGGTTCACCACCATGACCGCGGTGCTGCCCCTGCCCGCAACCTCGTAGGGGACTTGCAGGTTGATCTGTCCCGAGGAAGTGAAGATGAGCGGCGCGGGAATGCCGTCGAAAGTCACCGCGACCCCTCCCAGTTGGATTGGCAAAGCGCCGGTCGAAGGGTCGAACCCGCTGATCACGGCCGCGGGGTCCGGCGCCAGCAGCGTCCCGAATAGCGACACAAGCTCGCCTGGCGAGACGCCTCCGCCCTGGAAACTCGCGGCATTCAGAATCGAGGCGGCCGTGAAGACAGGTTTGGCCGGCACAATGGCGATCGCGCCCGGAAGAAAAGCGGAGTGGCTTCCTTTGCGGACAAATACGCTCACGGTGGAGTGGGACGACCGGGCGTCGATCTCGATCGTGAACCGCAGCGGCGTTCGGCCCTCCAGGTCGCGTACCCGGGTTTCCACGCGCAGGGTCCCCGGCCTCAGACGGACACCCGGACCGAAAAGATAGATATCCTGCTCGCCGATCGAGGCATCCAGACCGGTACCCGAAACAAGGTAATCGAGCGCTTGCCCGGACGGCGCGCTGATGGGGGGCTGTCCGATGAAGTAGCTGTTGCCGGCCGATACGATGCCTTCGGCGTCGATCGAGAGTGCAGCGGGTCCGGCCGCCGCCGCGATGTCCACCGATGTTGTGCTTCCGGCGGCGGCCCGGATGGTCGTGAGGTCTGTACCTCCAGCGAGCGTGGCCGCAAACGCCGAGTCGATCTTCGCGCGGGCTTCGCCCGGCCGCGTGGCCGGCAGGTCCAGGATTGCCTGCGGCGGAGTGAGTGGAGCGATGGGCACGGAGATCAGAATGTAGTTGCCCGCCGGGACCATGAGCGAGAACGTGCCGTCCGAGACGCTGGAAAGTCCGCCGATGGTGATTCCGGCCGTGCGGTCGATCGCAATCACGCCGGCGCCCAGCAGCGGCGCTCCCCCTCTTGTCACTCGCCCGGCAATGGACCCATAGCTCTGGCCCGTGCCCGGCGTTGGGTAGGCCTCCGCCGCGAAAGCCGCGTCGTCGGCTTGGAGACGCGCTTTCGAGGCGTCCTGAAAAACCGTCGACCAGAACATGGCCGCGGAGGCAAGCACTGCATGGTTTGCGCCCAATGCATGGCCCAATTCGTGGGTGATCAGGCCCTGGAAGTCTATCGTACCGGGCAGCAGCGTTGTCGAGAAGCGGATATCCGGGTTGAGGATGATATCGGATTCGCGGACGCTGCCGTCCGGTGACGAGTACATCACGGTGAACGCCGCGTTGTTTCCCACCAGGTTCCTGGCCTCCGGAGTGGCGGCAAACGAGATGACATTGTGCCCGTCCGCATCGATCCCCGCGGACGTCGTCTCGATCGGCGCGAAATGCAGCGCCGTATTCGGCAGCGCGTTCCAACTGTCAAGAGCGGACTGCACGGCGGCTCGGGCGTCCCCCGGAACGTTGCGTGCCGCCGCATCGTTGAGTTCGAAGCGGATGTTGCGAAAATCGCTTCGGCGAAAAGCGTTCCCGAATTCGTTGGCCCACCGCAACGCAGCCTGCCCCGCCAACGGACACCCCAACATCAGCAAGACTGACGCCCACTGAGCACGAACACCCATGGTTAGCGTAAGAATCCGCTCATGTTCGGCGACGCAGTGCTGAGTTCATCGTTCAGTGGATCGTCGATGGCCAGCAATGTCCGCTGCTCCGGCGTGAGTCGCGCAATCACCGCCTGCGGCAGCAGCCGCTTCTGATACTGCTGCTGCGGCTTGTCCCAACGGCAATAAAACGAATGCACCGCGCGGCGATGCGCGTTCGTCCGGTTCGCCGTCCCTCCATGCCACAGGTGTGCGTTCATCACGACGGCCGAGCCCGCCTGGCCCGTCACCAGCACCTCGTCCGGATGCGCGGCGGCCGGGTCAGCCAGCGCAACCACCGGGTTCAACCCCGACTTGTGCGTCCCCGGCACAACCCGCAACGCGCCATTCTCCGCCGTGAAGTCGTCCAGCATCCACACCACATTGCATACTGAATTACCACGCTCGTCCGGCAGCAACCCCTGGTCGACGTGCAACGGTTGATGCGAGTTCGACTGCGGATTGGCCGACCGCGCATTCATCGACGACACCTTGAACCGCTCCCCCAGCACCTGCCGCACCAGTGTCAGGATCGTGGCGTTCGCCGCTAACTCCACGAAGACCGGATCCTTCGCCCCCAGATTCGCCAGCCGCCGGGTACCCGGCTCCAGCCGGAACTCCGTCCCCGCTTGGTCGCCTTCTTCCGCGTACAGCTCATCGACCCGCCGCCGTACTCGCTCCAGCAACGCCTCCGGCATAAAGCCGGGCAACAGCACAAACCCTTCACTCTCCAGCGACTGGTTCACGCCCCTAAACTATCACAGCCTTACTGCGCGCAAATCCCCGGTATATCGCACAGGTTAAACCGGGCAACGAATGCGTCGGAATAGCCGGCCAGGTTCTGCTGTGCCGGCGCCGTACCCGCCGCGATCCGCTCAAGCGACGTCGTGACCCCGCCCAGCGCAAGGTTGCCCCGGTTATCGAACGCCACGCCATAACCCACTTCCGTCGCCTCTCCCCCAAAGTAGGTCGAATAGATCAGCCCCGCCGCTCCGGCCTGGTTCAGATTCAGCACCGAAACAAATGCATCGTATCCACCGCCCGATACCGGCTGGTAAGCATTCCCAGCCAGCGGGAAATTGGTGGAGTAAGTGTATCCGGAAACCGCCACGCGGCCGCTGTTGTCCACCGCCAGCCCATAGCCGATGTCCGTCGCATTGCCGCCCAGATAGGTCGAGTAATTCACCCCGATATTTCTGTTCGAATCCACGTCGAACCGCGTCAGAAACAGGTCCGCCTCGCCGCCTTTCTCCCGCTGAAAGGCAGTCGCCGTGACCGGAAAATTCGTCGACATCGTGTAACCGACCACGTAGAGCCGCCCTGCATTATCCCGCTTCAGTCCATACGCGAGATCCGCGTCTTCGCCCCCAAGATACGTCCCGAAGTCCAGCGCATCCAGCCCCGGCCTGTTCAAATCGAACCGCGCCAGGAAAGCGTCGCCCCGGCCGTTATATTCCAACTGAGGGGCCGCGCCGGCCACCGGAAAGTCGTTCGACATCGTGTATCCGCTGATGTAAAGCTGGTTGTTCGGACCCATCGCGACCCCCGTCGCCACGTCCGTCGACGTGCCCCCCAGATAGCTGGTGTACCGCACCGATTCAGCCGCCAGCGTCGTGTCCACCCTTATCACAATCGCTTCAAAGCCCCCGCGATTGCCCGTCTGCACGGGTGTGCCCAGCATCGGAAAATCGCCCGACGCCGTATAGCCCGCGATCACCACCGTCCCATCCGGAGCCAGCGCAATCGCGTTCCCCGCATCGTTACCCGTGCCCCCGATGTACGTCGAATACCAGAGACTGTCGGAGCCGAATGACAGATTGTTCAACTGCGTGATGAAGACGTCGCGCAAGCCCGCGTTGCTCGCCTGATAGCTCCCGCCCCCAAGCGGAAAGTTCGTCGATGCCGTATATCCCGTGATGTAGGCGTTGCCCGCGTTATCCACCACAATCGCCGATGCCCGGTCGTCGTTATCTCCGCCCAGATACGTCACGTAATCCAGCCTCCCGGCCGCCGAATAGTGCGCCGCGAACACGTCGGTCACCGGATTCTTCGATTCTGCGTAGCCCACACCCAGCGTCGGCAAATCCTCCGACGCCGTGTAGCCCGTGATCCACAGGCCACCCGCGGCGTCATAAGCCACCGCGGTCGCGATATCCGTGTTCGTGCCGCCGAAATAGGTGGCGCTCACCACCGGATCGATCACCAGCGCCGCCGATCGGTCATACCGGCCCAACTCGAACGCCACCTCATTCGCGCCCACCATCTTGTACCGCGCCCGAACCTCTTTCCGCCCCCCCGCCAGATCCTGGTACGCCACCGGGACCTTCTGCAGGAACCAGGCCTTCCCGGCCTCCACCAGCAACTCGCCCGTCCGCGCGATCCGCACCCGGTCCGCTCCCGCGAACCGAACCCGAATCTGCCGCGCATCCACGCCCGGCGCCACCACGAAGTCGTACTCCAACTCGCGCTGCCGCCCGTGGAACACCAGGTCAACCCCCGGGTACACTCCCGTGTAGCGCACCGCGCCGAAGTGCGGCACCTTCGTCTGCCACCGCGACTTGTCCTGCCCGATCCGGTAGTCGGTAAACGACGCAAGCCCGTCCTCGCCCTTCACCAGCGCATCCGCCGCGCCGCCCACCATCTGCAGCCGCACTTCACGGCCCGGCAACGGCACCACCACCTCACCCGCCTTCAACAACAGCGATCCCCGCTCGCCCCGAGCCACAAACAACGCATCCGTCGCGCTCTGCCCGCGATTGGGCTCAAACCGCAGCGGCTGCATCGTCATCACCCGCTTGGCATCGGGCGCCGCCGCCGCGCTTACGGCGCACAGCGCCAAAACCGAAACTACTTTATACATATTTGAAACTTTTCCTGACGCGCCCTACGCTTACCCGGTTACCGCGGCAGCGCAAACGCCACATAACTCCCACCCGACGGAGCCCCCGACTTGCCACCGCCCGCGGCGATCACCACATATTGCCGTCCCTTCACTTCATAAACGGCCGGAGTGGCATTGCCCGAAGCCGGCAACAGCGTCTCCCACAACAACTTGCCCGTCAATTTATCGAACGCCCGAAACTTCCTGTCGTGATTGGTCGCGCCGATAAACAACAGGCCACCCGCCGTCACCACGGAACCGCCATAATTCTCGGTCCCCGTGTTTCGCATTCCTTTCGCCGCCAACTCCGGAAATTCGCCAAACGGAATCTTCCAGGCGTACTCGCCGGTATCCAGATTGATCGCGTTCAACGTCCCCCACGGCGGCGCAATGGCCGGGTACCCGTCTGGGTCTAAAAACTTATTGTACCCGTCGGTGGCGTACTTCAGCTCGATCGGGGAATCCGAGGCCACCGTCTGCACCGGAGCCGTGTCCTTCCCGGTCATTAAATATGCCGTGATCGCCTCAATCGCCGCGTCCCCCAGATGCCCGAACCCCGGCATCCTCCCCGCGCCTTTCCGGATCACTCCCGCCACATCTTCCTTGCGCCGCTCACTCATCTTCGTCAGCGCCGGAAACTCCGGCGGAGAACCGCCCATGTCCTCCCTATGGCACGCCGCGCACTGCCGCACATACAGCGCCTTGCCGCTCTGTCCGCCCCGCGCCGCCGGCTTCGGCACAATCCGCAGCACCCACGCCATCTCGTTGGCATTGATATACATCAGCCGCGTCTCCGGGTCGAACGTCGCGCCGCCCCACTCCCCCCCGCCGTCGAACCCGGGGAACACGAACGTCCCTTCAAACGACGGCGGCGCGAACTGTTCCCCCGTACGGATCGTCCGGAACCGCTCCAGCGCCACCCGGTGCGCCTCCGGCGTCCGCCGCGTCAAAATGTCCTCGGTCACCTTCTGCCGCGAAAACGCCTCCGGCTTCAACGGTAGCGGCTGTTTTCGCGCCAGCAACTCGCCATCCACCGGCGAAGGCGGCGCGTCCACTTCCTTCCACGGAAACAGCGACTCCCCGGTCTCCCGATCGAAAACCCACAAATGCCCCGACTTCGTAATCTGCGCCACCGCGTCCACCAGCTTCCCGTTCCGCATCGCCTGCACCAGCGACGGCGCGGCCGGCAAATCGCGATCCCACACATCGTGCTTCACAAACTGGAAATGCCACTTCCGCTTCCCTGTCTTCGCATCCAGCGCGATCAGCGAATTGGCAAATAGATTGTCCCCATGCCGGTTCGCCCCGTAAAAATCGTACGCCGCCGACCCCGTCGGCACAAACACGATCCCCCGCTTCTCGTCCAGCGTCAGTCCCGGCCACGAATTCGCCCCACCCAGGTACTTCCAGCCGTCCTTCGGCCACGTCTCATACCCGAACTCCCCCGGATGCGGAATCGTATGGAACGACCACCGCAGCGCCCCGGTCCGCACATCGTATCCGCGAATATCTCCTGGCGCCGACGGCAATCCTTCCGACGTCATGAACCCGGTGATCAGCGTGTCCTGATAGATCACTCCCGGACTCGTCGTCGCCGCCGTCAGCTTCTCCGGATCGCGTCCCAGGTTCTCCCTTAGATCAATACGGCCGTCCTTCCCGAAACTCTGGATCGGCCGCCCCGTCTCCGCGTTCAGCGCCCAGATATGGAACCGCGCCCCCGCGAGAATGCGCTTATCCTTCCCGTTCGCCCAATACATCACCCCCCGGTTCTTTGACTTCGTCTTCGTCCCACTCGCTTCAAACGGATCGAACGACCATTTCAGCTTCCCCGTCGCCGCATCCAGCGCAAACACCCGGTTCAACGGCGACGCCGCATACAGCACTCCATCGATCACGATCGGATTGCACTGAATCTCCGACCCCTTCGACGCCTCGCCCGTGTCGTACGTCCACGCCACCTCGAGCTTGCCGACATTGTCCTTATTAATCTGCTTCAACGCCGAATAACGGATGAAGTCCTGCCCCCCGCCCGCCGCCCGCCATTCCTTATAGTTCTGCGCCCACCCCATCGCCAGGGGCACGAGCATTCCGAGTAGTAGCCGCCGTCGCATCCTTCCTAGTGTGCCATCAACGGTAGTAAACTGACCCTCAGCCGTCATGCTGATCTCAAGACGTGAACTACTCTCCTCCGCGCCGGGCTTCCTCCTGGCGCAACCCGCCCGGCGGCCCAAGATCGCCGCCATCTGCACCATCTACTTCAAGTTCTCCCATTCCCAGCACATCGTCGACCGCTTCCTCGAAGGCTACGGCTGGAATGGCGACCATCACAAGCCGCCCATGGATCTGGTCTCCCTTTGGGTCGACCAGGTCGGCAAAGGCGACCTCTCCCGCGAACGCCTCTCGCGCCACACCTCCACCAAAGGCTGCTCCTCCATCGCCGAGGCACTCACCCTGGGTAGCGGCAAACTCGCCGTCGATGGTGTGCTCCTGATCGGTGAACACGGCCGCTACCCCCGCAACGAAAAGCGCCAAACCCAATACCCCCGCTACGAGTTCTGGAAGGAAATCGTCAAGGTCTTCGAAGCCTCGGGCAAAGCCGTCCCTGTCTTCAACGACAAGCATCTTTCCTGGAAATGGGACTGGGCTAAAGAGATGTACGACGACGCCAAACGTCTCAACTGCGCCCTCATGGCCGGCTCTTCCCTGCCCGTCACCTGGCGCACCCCCACCCTCGAAATGCCCGTGAATTCCAAAATCACCGAGGCCATGTGCGTCGGCTACGGCGGTGTCGACTCCTACGATTTCCACGCGCTGGAAACCCTGCAATGCATGGTCGAACGCCGCCGCGGCGGCGAGTCCGGCGTGAAGTGGGTCCAGGCCTATCGCGGCGAGCGCTTCTGGAAAGCCCATCAGGAAGGCCTCTGGTCCCACGACCTCTTTAACGCCGCCCTCTGCCGCTCCCACACGCTCAAGCCCTCCCGAGAAGGCTTCAATAACGACTTCCCCACGCTGGAATCCATGCAGCGCCTCGTCCGCAATCCCGTCGCCTATCAGTACGAACACAACGACGGCCTCAAATCGACCATGATCCTCCTCAGCGGCCTCATCGAGGACTTCAATTTCGCCGCGCGCATCGACGGCCAGAAGAAACCCTTCTCCGTCCAGATGTATCTCCCCATGCCGCCCGCGCGCACCAGTCTCGCGAACTTCTTCTCGCCCCTCACCAACAACATCGAAACCCTCTTCCTCACCGGTAAATCGCCCTACCCCCTCGAACGCACCCTCCTCACTACCGGCCTCACCGCCGCCGGCGTCGAAAGCCTCTTCCAAAAAGAGGCCCGCTTCGAGACGCCCCACCTGTCCTCCATCAAATATGGACCGGTGAAAGAATCGACCTTCTGGAGAACCTAATGCCCAAGCGCGTTGCCATCATTGCCAGCATCTGGCGTTACCTCTCGCATGCCCAGCACATGGGCGACCGCTTCCTCATCGGCTATCCGCTCGCCGGTGAATGGCACAAGCCCGGCGTCGAAGTCGTCTCCCTCTACGTCGACCAGAAACCCCAGGGCGACCAGAGCGAAGCCCGCGCCAA
>JAEUQD010000200.1 GCA_016789925.1 Bryobacterales bacterium
AACACCAACGTCTGTCCCGTCTGCCTCGGGCTTCCCGGAGCCCTGCCTGTGCTCAACCGCCGCGTCGTCGAAATGGCCGTCCAGGCTTCGCTGGCGCTCAACTGTCAGGTGCGCGAGAACTCGATTTTCGCCCGCAAGAACTACTTCTACCCGGACCTGCCGAAGGGCTACCAGATTTCGCAGTACGATAAGCCCGTCGGCGAGCACGGCTATGTGGACATCGTGCTGCCCGACGGCGTGCACAAGCGTATCGGTGTGACGCGGCTCCACCTGGAAGACGATGCCGGCAAGAGTATTCACGACGGCTTTCGCGATTCCGACACCTACACTTATGTGGATCTCAACCGCTGCGGCACGCCCCTCGCGGAAATCGTCTCTGAACCCGACATGCGCAGTTCCGACGAAGCCTATGCCTACCTCACGGAACTGAAACTGTTGATGCAGTTCTGCGATGTCTCCACTTGCGACATGGAGAAAGGCCATTTGCGCTGCGACGCGAACGTCAGCGTACGGCTGAAGGGAGTTGAGAAGTTCGGCACCAAAGCCGAAGTAAAGAACCTGAACTCGTTCCGCTTCCTGAAACTGGCCCTCGACTACGAGATCCAGCGCCAGATCGCATTGATCGAAAGCGGCGGCAAGGTGACGCAGGAAACCCGGCTCTACAACCCCGATACGGGTGAGACCGTGAGTATGCGGTCCAAGGAGCACGCGCACGACTATCGCTACTTCCCCGAGCCCGACCTGTTGCCGCTGCACATCAGCGGCCGCTGGCTCGGTGAGATCAAATCGGCCATGCCGGAGTTGCCCCCGGCCATGCGTAAACGGTTTATCGAAGACTACGGCCTGCGCGAATACGATGCCGAAGTGCTCACGGCCACGCGCGAAACCAGCGCCTACTACGAGGGCGTCGTCAAGGCGAGCGGCGAACCGCGCACTTCCGCCAACTGGGTAATGGGCGACCTCGCCGGCATGTTGAAGGCCGACGGCAAGGAAATCGCCGACTCGCCCGTGTCCGCCGATAACCTGGGCGAACTCGTGAAGCTGATCGCCAAGGGCGACATCTCGAACAAGTTGGCCAAAGATATCCTGCCCAAGATGTACGCCACCGGCGACACGGCCGCCGCGATTGTCGACCGGGAAGGGCTGCGCCAGATCTCCGACACCTCCGCGCTCGACAGGATTGTCGACGAAGTGATCGCCGCCAACCCCAAACAGGTCGAGCAGTACCGCGGCGGCAAAACCCAGGTGATCGGCTTCCTCGTGGGCCAGGTGATGAAAGCCTCCCGCGGCCAGGCCAATCCTCAGATGGTTAACGACCTGCTCCGCTCGAAACTATAGCGGCGAACTGTCGCGCTGGAGCATCATGTCGGCTTCTTCCTGAATGCCTACCAGCGCGATGCGCGTCTCCCGCACCAACAGCACGCACCCGAATACCAGTCCGGCCACGGCAAATACGCCCGCGGCCAAACCCAATGCCGCCGCGACGCGGAAGAGTGTTCGCTCTCCATAGAAGGCCAACCCGGACCCAATCACCGAGATGAGCGCCGAGGCAGCGAACGACCCCAGTGACGCGTAGAGAATGCGCAATGCGCGCATCAGCAGCGTTCCGCGCTGGCGCTGACGCTCCAGCATCTCCACCCGCGTCGCGTAGTCGCGATGGCCCGGTTCGAGCGTGGCCAGTTCGGCCATGATCACGCGTGTCCGGTCGACGACGCGGGCGATCCGGTTACTGGTGCCCAGCGCCAGCACCGTACAGGCATTGGTCAATACGGCGGGTGCGACGATGGCCGTCAGCACCGCAAACGGATTCTCGATGTTGACGCCTTCCATCGCTTACAGCCCGCCGCGCAGGTAGGCGATTACATCCGCCATATCCTGCTTCGACAGCGTCTTCTCGATGTCCTCGGGCATCAGCGAAATCGTCGACGCGCGAATCTCCGTGATGTTCGTACGAAGAATGGTGACGTCTTCCTCCGATCCGCCCCGCAGCGTAATCGCGCCTGGCGTTTCGTTAGCTAGCACGCCATCGTACATGCGGCCGTCCTTCGTCGTCACCAGGTAGTTCACAAACCGCGCTTCAATCGCCGCGCTTGGATCCAGAATCGCCGTCAGCAGCTCTTCCCTGCTCTTCATGTTGATGCCCGACAGATCCGGACCCACGCGCCCGCCCTGCTTCCGGGGCTGGTGGCACTTCGCGCAGCCGTCTTCGAATAGCTGTTTGCCGTGGTCCACGTTGCCCTTCAGCGTGGTCGCCTCCTGGTAGGCAGCCACGACCTTCGCCCGATCGCTCCCCGCCGCGTTCTGGAAAATCTTCTTGGCGCGGCCGGCGATCGATTCGTCGCGGAACTCGAGCAACCGGTTCCGCGCGCTCATCTCAATCGCGGCGATTTCCACGTCGTTCTTTTCCAGCGCCTCCAACAGCGCCGGAACGCGATTCTTCTGCGCCAGCAGCGCGCCAATCACCTTGGTGCGGGCCTCGGGGCTGTATGCTTTCCAATTCTTGAGCAGCGCGGGAGCGACGCCCTGGTCTTCGAACGACGACAGCGTAAGCACCGCCGCGGCCTGCACATTCGCCGGCGGGTTGGCCGCCAGCACCGTCTCAATCACCTGCTGCGCTTTGGGGAAATCCGCGCCGCGTAGCGCCATCACCGCCGTGGCGCGCTTCTCCGGAGGAGTTTGCGCCGCCACGGCCTGTTGGGCCGCGCGCTCGACGAGTCCGCGTAACTCAAAGAACCGCGCGACATCCCACGCGGCCTCGACGCCGTTGTTGAGGTACTGCGAAAGCGCGGCTTCAATTCCCGGCGCTTTCAGTTTCCGCGCGCCGGCCAGTTTCAAACCACGCGCCACACCGGCCAGCCCGGCTTCGGCCTCCTTCGTCCGGCTCAGCGCCGTGACGAAGCTTTGAATCTCGCCGGGTTGTTGCCGCGTGCCGATCAGAGCGCCCATCCGCGACACGATGTCTTTGTGCACCGGTCCCTTGGCCAGCAGCGACTGGAAGAACGTGCCGGGCGCATCGGCCGCCGACGTCAGCACGGCCGTGCGAATCCACGGCTCCTCCATGTTGCGCGTGGCGACATCCAGAAGCGCGGCGCGCGCCGCGGGCGACTTGAAGTTGCCCAACGAAAACGCCAGCTGCAATTGGATCCGCGGCTCCTTGTCACTCGCCAGCGCGAGCACGTTCTTTTCCAGCGCCGGGAAGCCTTCGGCCAGCCGCATGGCGTGCTCGCGTACTTGCGGCCGCGCATCCTTCAGAGCCTCGGCAACCGTCGGCGCATCCAAAACGCCCAGCCCTTCCAGCAGATACAGCGCGCGCAGCCGGGCAGGAGCCGACTGGCTCTTCAACGCCATGTCCTTCAACTGCGGTGCGACACTCTTGTCCTGCCGCTCATACAGCAGCCGGTGCGCCGTTACCCGATGCCACCCGTTGGCGTGTTCCAGCGTCTTCACCAACTCCAACGAAGAGGCGCCGCCCAGGTTCACTTTCAGGTTGCGCTTCGTGCGGGGCTGGTTGGACACGATCCGGTAGATGCGGCCCTGGTTGTCGCCCTTATAGAAGTCCAGCTTCTTGCGCAACTCCTCGGGAATCGAAACCGGCGTCTCGATGATGTAGCGGTTCATGTCCATGACGTAAAGGTTCCCGTCGGGAGCGTTGGCGAAGTTCGTCGGCCGGAACCACTGATCGGTCGATGCCAGAAATTCCACTTTGTCTTTTTCCGTCCGCGGCGCGGGTCGCGCCTTGAACGTCACTCCGTCCGGTTCGATAATGTCGCGGCGCACCAAATTGCCGCTCACATCGCCGGTGAAGATCGACGTCTTGTACTCTTCGGGCCAGGCGTCGCCGCTGTAGAAAGTGCTGCCCGTGGCGCCCGAGAAGTAGCCACCGACGTGCTCCACGCGGCCGCTCTTGAGTTCGTCATAGCGCTGCTGCCGCATCTTGGTGCGAATCACTCGCCACTCTTCCGGCTCGGTCAGCGGGTACATCCGGCGCTCGGTCTTGCCGTAAGGATCGTGCATCGGGCTCGGAATCTCCAGCAGCGGCGAGCGCGCCAGGTACGTCCGCGGCAGAACCACCGTGCGGAGGTGCGTCGTGTTCTGCGAAATAAACCGGTTGCCCCAGTCGTCCATCGTCAGGCCGTACTGCGCGGTGCCTGTCGTCGGTTCGAACCGCCCGCGCACCGGATCGTACCGGAAATCGAATCCGCGCACTTCCACCGAGGGCTGGTTCGGGTGCGCCGGCGACTTGATTAGTCCCGCGTTGCCAGTGTTCGAAAAATAGATCCAGTTGTCCACCCCAAAGCGCGGGTTGCTGATCTGCGCTTCCGGATTGCCATGAAAGAAACCGGTGAACAAAACTTCGCGGACGTCTGCCTTCCCGTCACCGTCCGTGTCCTTCATGTAATAGATCTCTGGCGAGGCCGGCACAATCAGCCCGCCCTTCCACGGGATCAGCCCGGAGCACTGCAGCACATTCTCGGCCCAGACAGACGACTTGTCCGCCTTCCCGTCGCCATTGGTATCTTCCAGCATGATGATCCGGCCCCGGGCTTTCTTCCCGGGCGGCGGATCGTCCGGCAGGTCCAGCATGTCAGCCACGTAGCCGCGCCCCTGCTCGTCGAAAACGATATCCACTGGATCCACAACATCCGGTTCGGCGGCGAACATCTCGATCTTGAAATCTTCAGCCAGCTTGAAAGCTTTCAGTGCTTCTTGGGGCGGCAGGCCATTTCCTGACTTGCTGCTGCACCCAACAAGCAAAGCGAGAGAGACACCAATTGCGTACCAGCGGATCATGCTTTATAGATTCCTTGCCCAGCTCTGGAATCCTTTAATGTAACGCACGCGGTGGCTTCCAAGCGGTTATCCTGAGATGAGCCGGCTCGTGCCGCCGGCCCGGAACCAACCATGGACGTCGACCTATGCCCGAAGCGATCCTGTACCTCACGGAACTCATCGGACTTCCGGTATACGATCTGCGTGGCCGGAAAATCGGCGGTGTGCGCGATGCTGCCCTCGTCCCGCTGATCGATCCGGCCCGCGTCGACCGCTTCCTGATTGGCGGCGGCTGGTCGTGGTTGACCGTGCGGCACGACCAGGTCAAGTCCATCGAGGCCGATGGCATTCACCTCGAAGACGAACTGCTAACCCCGTATCACGCCGACGAGTACATGCTTCGCATCGTCCGCGATCTGCTCGACCAGCAGATTATCGATGCGCGTGGCCGCAAAGTGGTCCGCGTCACCGACATCACGTTCAGCGTGCACGACGCGCGCGAACTGCGCGTGATGGAGGTCGACATCGGTCTGCGCGCCGTGTTTCGCCGTTTGTTTCAGGGCGTGTTGCCGCGAAGCTGGGTCCGCCGGCTCCAGAGCCCCATCAGCCCGAACTCGATTCGCTGGGAGTTCACCAACATCCTCGAGCCCGACCCGCGCCGCCGCCTCCGCCTCAACATAACCACGCGGCTCCTTGAGAAGATGCACCCGGCCGATCTGGCGGACATCGTCGAAGAGCTTTCGCCCGAAGACCGCGAAGCCATCTTCGAGGCCATGGACAGCGAACGTGCGGCCGACGCCCTCTCCGAAGTCGATCCCGACATCCAGGCCAGCATTCTCGAGTCGCTCGAAGCCGAAAAGGCGGCCGACATCCTGGAAGAGATGTCGCCCGACGCGGCCGCCGACGCCTTGGCCGAACTCGAGGACGAAACCTCGAAGGAGATTCTCGAGGAAATGGAGTCCGCCCCTAAGTCCGACGTCAGGGAACTGATGGAGTTTGACGAAGACACCGCGGGCGGCATGATGAACACCGAGTACTTGGCCCTCAGTTCCTCGGCCCACGTCAAGGATGCCGTGACGGCTCTCCGCGGCAACCAGGAACTACTGGAAACCCTCAACACCCTGTTCCTGGTCGATGCCGGCGGACGGCTCGTCGGCGCGGTACCCATCGCGCGCCTGTTTGCCGCCGCCACCGATCAGCCCCTTACCGAATTGGCGCTCGACTCCGCGATTCAGGTCCACGTGGACGCCCCGGAAGAGGAAGTCACCGAACTGTTCGACAAATATAATCTCCTCAGTTTGCCGGTCACCGAGGAAGACGGCACGCTCGCCGGCGTGATTACTGCCGACGACGTGATTACGGTGCTTCGCCAGCGATGAACTTCCTGCGGCGTCTCAAACAGCACTTTCTTGTTTTCTTCGCTGTCATCGGGCCCGGCTTCATCACCGCCGTCGTCGACAATGATGCGGGCGGCATCTTTACCTATTCCCAGGCCGGCGCGCGCTGGGGATACCTGCCGCTCTGGACTCTGGCGCCCATCACCATCCTGCTCATCGTCACCCAGGAGATGTGCTCCCGCATGGGCGCGGTGACCGAGAAAGGTCTCTCCGACCTGATTCGCGAGGAGTTCGGCCTCCGCATCACCTTCTTTATGATGCTGGCGCTCGTACTCGCCAACCTCACCAACGTTATGGCGAACTTCGCCGGCATCGCCAGTTCGCTCGAACTCTTTCACGTCAGTCGCTACATCTCGGTCCCGCTCGGCGCGCTCGCCGTCTGGCTGCTCATCGTCAAAGGAACCTACGCATCGGTCGAAAAGGTCTTCCTGTTCGCCTGCTCCCTCTACATCTGCTACATCGCCTCGGGAATTCTCGTAAAGCCCGACTGGAAGGAAGCAGCCATCTATAGCGTGCGTCCCGTCCTGATGGTCGACACCGCCTACATCACCATGCTCATCGGCATGGTGGGTACTTCGGTTGCGCCCTGGATGCAGTTCTATCTCCAGGCCGCTGTGGTGGAAAAAGGCGTCACCGCCAAGGAGTACGCCGAATCCCGCATCGAGGTCATTGTCGGCTGCATCGTGATGTCCGTCATCGCCTTCTTCATCATCGTGGCCTGCGCCGGCGCCATCTGGAGCGTCAAACCCCAGGACATCAACAACGCCACTGATGCCGCCCTCGGCCTCAAACCCTTCGGCGAGTGGGCCTATCTTCTCTTTTGCGCCGGGCTGTTGAACGCGTCCTTTTTCGCCGCTTGCATTCTGCCGCTCTCCACTGCCTATACCGTGTGCGAAGGCTTGGGCTTCGAAAGTGGAGTCAATCGCCGCTTCCGCGAGGCGCCGATTTTCTACTGGCTGTTCACCGGGCTGATCGTGATCGGCGCGGGTGTCGTGCTGCTCCCGAAGTTCCCCCTTGTGAAGATGATCCTGCTCAGCCAGGTCATCAACGGCATGTTGCTCCCCTTCGTCCTCATCTTCATGGTGCTGCTCATCAACAAAAAACGGGTCATGAAGGAGTGGACCAACTCGCGCATCTATAACCTCGTGGCCTGGGCGTCGGTCGTCATCATGATCGGCCTTACCGCCGCCCTGGTGGCCATCACCCTGCGCGACCTGGCTGGCAGCTAGCGATTCGCTACCATGTAGGCTTCACGCATGCTAGCGGCACAGTTAAGGGAAATGGGCGTAGTCGGAGCCGGCGGCGCGGGTTTTCCCACTCACGTCAAGGCAGCTTCGCACGTCGAATTCGTGCTGGCCAATGGCGCCGAGTGCGAACCGCTCCTCCACAAAGACTTGGAATTGATGGTCCACCACGCCCCGCAAATCTGCGACGGGATGCAGTTGCTGATCGAGTCCACCGGCGCGCGCCAGGGGAAGCTCGGCGTGAAGGAGAAGAACAAACCCGCCGTCGCTGCCCTCGAACCCGAAGCCCGGAAGCGCGGCTGGGACATGGTGCTCCTCGGCGACTTCTACCCCTCCGGCGACGAGTACGAACTCGTCTACGCCGCCACCGGCCGCCTGATTCCCGCCGCCGGCATTCCCCTCCAGGTCGGCTGTGTCGTGAGCAACGTCGAGACGCTCTTTAACATCTGCCAGGCCGCGGAAGGCAAACCCGTCACCAGCAAGTTCCTCACGGTCACCGGCGCGGTTCGCAAACCCCAGTCCTTCTGGGCCCCGGTCGGAACCTCGTTCCGCGACCTGCTCAAGCACGCCGGCGGCGCCACCACTCCCGACTTCGGCTTGTTTGTCAGCGGCATCATGATGGGTGCGCTCTCGTTTGATCTCGACGACGTCGTCACCAAGACCACCGGCGGCTTGATTGTCCTCCCCCGAGACCATTACTTGATCACACGCAAAAGCCAGACGCCGCGCGCGATGGCCCGCATCGGCAAGTCCGCCTGCGACCAATGCAGTTACTGCACTGAATTCTGCCCGCGGTTCCTCTTGGGTTACGACGTGCAACCCCACCGTGTCATGCGGTCGCTTGGCTTCACCCTCACCGGCGCCGATAACTGGAACCAGTGGGGTGAACTCTGCTGCGCCTGTGGCCTTTGCACGCTCTACGCCTGCCCGGAAGATCTGTTCCCCAAAGAAGCCTGCGACCAGGCCAAGACCGACCTTCGCAAGATCGGCAGGAAATATGTGCAGCAGCACCCCGTCAAGGTACATCCGATGAAGGAGTATCGCCGAGTGCCGCTGTCGATGCTGCGCAAGCGGCTCAAGGTCGAAGAGTACGAGTGCGACGCGCCGTTCACCAGCAAAGCCCTCAAGCCCACTACCGTGCGAATCAAGCTCAAGCAGCATGCCGGCAAACCCGCGCTGCCCACCGTTCAGGTCGGCGACAAGGTAAAGCCGGGTGACAACGTCGGACGCGTGCCGGACCAGGACTTGGGCGCGAGCGTTCACTCCAGCATTGCGGGAACCGTAAAAGAAGTCACCAACGAGGCGATCGTCATCCATGCCTAGCAAGAACTCCATCGGACTCATTGAAATGGGCAGCATTGCCGGCGGATTCCTGGTGTGCGACGCCATGTTGAAAGCCGCCGACGTCGAACTGGTGCTCGCCCGCACCATCTGCTCCGGAAAGTACATGGTGCTCATCCGCGGCGATGTTGGGTCAGTGGAGGCGGCAGTGCGCGCCGGACAAACGGCCGGCAGTTTCTCGATCATCGACACTTTTCTCATCCCCAACGTGCACGAGTCCATCTTCCCGGCCATTGCCGGAATCACGAAGGTGAACGCGCTGGAAGCCCTGGGCATCATCGAATCCTTCTCGGTGGCCTCGCTGATTGAAGGCGCTGATGCGATGGCCAAGTCGGCCCAGGTGCAACTGGTCGAAGTGCGCCTGGCCATGGCGCTCGGCGGAAAAGCCTTCGCCTCCGTCACCGGCAGCGTCGCCGCCGTTACCGCCGCGGTCGAGGCCGGCGCGGCTATGGTCGGCCGCAAAGGCCTGTTAGTCAACAAGGTCATCATCCCCCAGCCCCGTCCCGAGTTATTAAATGAAATGATATAGGGAGTATGCGACTCCTTAGTCTCCTGGTCGTTTTGCCGCTGGCCGCGGCCGATCTGATTCTGCCCGAAGCCGTCGAGCGCCAGGGCACGATCGACGTGACCTTCCGCGCGAATGGCATGGTAACGGGACAAGGCGAGTTCTCCCTGCGCTGGACCGACATCCACAACCGTGTCATCGAGGATTCCACCCGGGCAGTCGAACTCGTCGACGAAAGCGAAATTCGCTTTCGTCTCGATGCGCGCCGCATCCGCGCCATGAAGAACACCCTCGAAGCCCGCCTCGTCGTGGCTGGCAAGGAACAGACCGCCAAACGCGACTTCATCGGCCGTCCCGAAAACACTGACTGGTGGGATTACATCATCCTGATGTGGAACCGCTACAGCGCGCGCGATTTCGGCACCCTCAAATCCATGGGCATCAACGCCGGCCAGATTGTCGGCAATAACCAGCCGCCCCCGCCCTTCCTGCTCGAAAACGACCTCCGCTGGTACGCCGAAAACATTGCCACCGATTTCTACGCCGCCTACCACCGCTACTTTCCCGACCGTCCGAAAACCTATCTCTTCCGCGAAGCCAAGGAACTCTACGCGCGCGACCCTGCGAGCAAGGAAGCCTTCAAACGGCTACCCAGCCTCTCGGATCAGGCGTGGCTCGACCGTGTCTCCGAGCGCATTGAAAAGGCAGTCCGCATGCATAAGCCCTGGGGTCCCGTCTTCTACAGCCTCGGCGACGAATCCGGCATCGCGGATCTGGCCGCCTATTGGGACTTCGATTTCTCCGACCATTCCCTTACTGCCATGCGCCCATGGCTTCGCGAGCGCTACGGAACGCTTGGCGCGTTGAACCAGCAGTGGGGTACGAATTTCAAGAGTTGGGACCGCGTGATTCCCGACACCACCAACGAAGCGATGAAGCGCGCCGACGGCAACTGGTCGTCCTGGGCCGACCACAAAGACTGGATGGACGAGGCCTTCGCGCGTGCGCTCAAGGTAGGCGCGGACGCGGCTCATCGCGTCGATCCTCGCGCGTTTGTCGGCATCGGTGGTGCGCAAATGCCGGGCTGGGGCGGTTACGACTATGCGCGCCTGGTCGAAGTGCTCAACGCGTTTGAGCCCTACGACATCGGCAACAATATCGAGATCATACGGTCGCTCGCGCCCTCCACTCCGGTGGTCACCACGTCCTTTGCGAAAGGTCCCTGGGAGAAACATCGCGTCTGGTACGAACTCCTCCACGGCAACCGCGGCATGCTCATCTGGGACGAGGCCAACGAATTCGTCGACAAGTCGGGCAAAGTGGCTGACCGCGGAGCCGAAGCCGCCGCCTACTACAAGGAATTGCGCAGCGGCATTGCCACCCAGTTGATGAACAGCCGCCGCTTGGCCGACCCCATCGCGATTCACTACTCGCAAGCGAGCTTGCGCACCGAATGGATGAAGCAGCACCAGCCTAAAGGCGAAGCCTGGTTACGGCGCAACGCCAGCACCGAGCGCATGGATAGCGACTTCCTCCGCGCCCGCGAATCCTGGTGCCGCCTCGTCGAGGACCTCGGCCTGCAGTATAACTTCGTCTCCTACCGCCAACTGGAGAAAGGCGAACTCGCCCGCGGCGGCTACCGCGTGCTGATCCTGCCGCGCTCGTCTTCGCTGTCTGAAGCCGAGGCCGCCGAGATCAGGGCGTTCACCGAGCGCGGCGGCGTGGTGCTCGCCGATATCGAACCCGGCACGCATGACGAGCACAGCCGCAAACTGGCGCAATCGCGCCTGGCCGGCGTGCGCATCACGCAGGTCGACGCCGGCATTCTCAACTACCATCAGGCGCGGTTACTCGGCAAGGAAGAACCGGTGCGCGAGCGCCTGCGGTCGCTCATTCCTGTCACGCCGGCCATCAAAGTTAGCGATGCCGCCGGCGCTGCCGTCACGGGCGTCGAACTACACACCTTCGTCAACGGCGGCGCCACCATCGCCGCACTCCACACCAATCCGCAACTGCGTGTGAACGAGTTAGGCCCGCCCGAATTTAAGTCGAATGAACGGTTCGAAAAACAGCGCGACTTACGCGTCACCCTCCCGCGCGAAATGACCGTCGTGGACTTACGGACAGGCAAGGCGATGGGCCGCCTGCGCCAGTGGGCTGTTTCCCTCGACCCCTACGAGCCAAGGATCTTCGCATTATTCCCGCACGACCCACCGAAGCTCAGCGTATCCGCGCCCGCCCAGGTAACGCTCGGAGCGAACGCGGAAGTTGTCGTGGCCACCGGCGACAATGCCCATCAGGTACTGAACATCGACGTGATAGCGCCCAACAACCAGACGGTTCCGCATTACTCCGGCAATCTACTCGTCCGCAATGGCACGGCAACCCGCACCGTCCCGATGGCGAAGAACGACTCCCCGGGCAAGTGGACGCTCCGAATCCGTGACATCCTCACCGGCCAGTTGACAACTGTAACTTTCGAAGCGCGATAGACCGTACCGGTATTTCGTCTTATACTAGGGGCCACTATGATGGTGCGCCTGGTCCTCTATCTGGCTGCCGCCACGGTTCTTGCGGCGTTACTTTCCGGCGAGCATGTAACTCCCACGGCCCTTCCTGTGCGGTTTGAACCGAATGTCGGGCAGGCTGACGCGGAGGTAGCCTTCCTGGCGCGAGGGCCGCGGCAGAGTATCTTGCTCAACCGCAAAGAGGCGCGCATCCATCTCTACGGAACCGGCAGCGATGCCCGCATGGCGCGGCTGCGTGTCGAGTGGCTGAATGCTCGCGAGGGTCCTGCCCCGCGCGCTTCCGGCGTCCTCGAATCCGTCTCTCACTATTACCTGGGCGCAGACCAATCCCAGTGGTTCCAGAACGTCCCCAACTACGGCCGCGTCGTCTTTCCTGACGTATATGCGGGAGTCGACCTCGTTTACTACGGCAACGCCGGGCATAACTTCCCCACCACTCCAAACGCCATGTACCCTACGTTCCTCGGAGGCGACTCCGATGCATTTGTGGCTCGCATCCGCACCGACAACGGCGCTGTCGACTACGCCACCCACTTTGGCGGCCAGGGCGAGGAATCCATCTTCGATCTCACCGCCGCCTCTAAAGCATCGCCGCCTCGGAAGGCGACAACCGCCCCGCCTCCACCGCGGCCTTCAACTCGCCCTTCGGCCTGGCTTTCGACAATCAGTCGAACCTCTATATCACCGACCGCGACAATCACCGCATTCGCGTCATCGATAGCCGCGGCGTGATCTCCAACTTCGCCGGCTCCGGCATCGGTAGTTTCTTCGGTGAAGACGCGCCGGCACGCTCTTCCGTCTGGCGCTTTCCCGAAGCCATGGTGGCCGATGCCGCCGGCAATCTGATCATTGCCGACACCGGCAACCTGCGCGTACGCCGCATCGACTTCCCGTTGCCGCCCCCGCCGGCTACCGCCATTCGCGCCATCCTCAACACATTCAGCGCCGGAGCCGTCATCTCCGGCTTCAGCCTCGCCACCATCTTCGGCGAGAACTTCATCGCGGAACCGCTCACCTGGGACAGTGCCCTCGCCGAGGGGCGTCTCCCATTCGAACTGGGCGGCGTCCGCGTTACCGTCAACAACCGCGCCGCGGCTATCTCCTACGTCGGCCCCGGACAGATCAACATCGTCGTGCCGTTGGACTTGACCAGCGGCCCGGTTCCCGTCGAAGTCACCGGACCCAACGGACGCGGCAACGCAACCGCTTTTATGGCCGATGTCTCTCCAGCCCTATTGACCCGTAAGATCGGCGAACATACCTCGCCGTACGCGCAATTCGCCGGTGAGTCTGTCCAGGTGGCGCCGCCGGGCGTGATTCCCGATACCGAAACTCGGCCCGCGCGCGAAGGCGATTTCGTCGACTTCATCGCCACCGGCCTGGGCCTCACCGATCCCGTCCCGCCCGAGGGCGTAACCTTCGAATCGCCCTTTCCGCTCGCTGATCTCAGCCGGCTCGCCGTCACCATTGGCGACAAACCCGCACCCGTGGAAGCGGCTCTGATGGTGTCGCCAGGGACTTACCTGGTTCGCATCCGCATTCCGGAGGCGCCGGGCTCGGGCGAGCAGCCCATCCGCCTCGAGGTCCGCGGCGTCGCCGCGCAGCCCAACCTGACGTTGTCGCTCGAATAAAGTGGTAGTAGGTGGATCAGACAATTGCAGAGATGCGGGCGATCGGCGTGGTGCGTAGCCCCATCGTCGACCGTCCGGCGATGACCCCGTTGGGCGTGCCCGCGGCCGTAGAGGTATTCGAAGAGTTCGCACCAGCCTTGTGGCGCTTCGAGAAGCACAGCCACGTCTGGGTCCTGGCCTGGCTCGACAAAACCGGTAGGGACGCCTTGCAGGTCACCCCGCGCGGCGTCCGTGACCAGGGCGAAGAAGGCTTGCACGGGGTTTTCGCCGTTCGCTCGCCGACCCGTCCCAACCCCATCGGCCTCACCGCGGCCCGCGTTCTCGCGCGCAGCGGCAACCGCATCGAACTCGACCGCCTCGACTTCATCGATGGCACGCTCGTCATCGACCTGAAGCCCTATCTCGCCAGCCGCGACATGATCTACTCCGCGCGTAACGAACAGGTGGGCAAGTCCCCGAGCAAGGAGGCGATCCGCGATGCACTCCTGATGCAGGCCGCGCAGTTTAGCGGCGCTGTCGATGCCGACGCCGAATTCGCCGCCGAGGTCCTGGCCGGCTTCCGCGCGGAACTGCTCGAATTCGTCGACCCGCCATCCTGGCGCATCCGCGTGCCCCGCTCACGCCCTGGATTAGTCGACGCGTTTCTCGCCATGACCCGTGTACGATTCGCCACCGACGGGATCGCACTAGTGGATGGCAACGAACTGACCATCGAAGCCGGCGGCTCCACCGTCACTCTGAAACTCTGATCAAATCAGACGCCTTCGCGGTTCGGCACCTCCAGCCACTCGCAAAGGACGCGGTACGTAAAGCCCCAGAGGGCAACACCGTTCAAAGGAATGCCCGGTACCTTGCGGCCTCCGGGTAGTCCTGGGACAGCGTCAGCAACGTGAGCCGTCACGTTCCGAAACGCGGCGAGCGGATACCAGATGGCCTCTTCGGCTTCCACTCCATCCGGAGTTACCTCGAATGCCTCGTCCGTTCGAAACAGGTAGGGCGCGACCATGACGAGCCGGCCCATGTGCTGGCCGGCGTGCCGGATGGGAAAGGAACGTTCGAGTTGGCGCCGGCTGAGATCGAATCCGCATTCCTCGCTGAGTTCGCGCAGGGCGGTGTCAATCAGGTCGGCATCGCCGGGCTCGTGCCGGCCGCCGGGAAACGACCAGTGGCCGGACCAGGGATCCCTCTCTCGCCGCGAACGCCGTATCAGTAGAACCGACTCCACAGGCCGGAGCGCGTGCACCACCGCAACCGCCGCCTCTGCATCCATTGCTACCAGCGTAACGCGGGATCTCTAAGGGGCGGTTGCCCCACCGTCGATCACAAAGCACTGCCCCGTCGTCCACGACGCCTCGTCCGAAGCCAGGTACAGGGCAATCCACGAGATTTCATCCGGACGCCCGACGCGCGCGATCGGCTGCGTGGCCCGCAGGTGTTCCATGAAGGCCTCATTCTTCCAGAAGAACTGCGAAAAGTCCGTCTCCACCAGGCCGGGACAGATCGCGTTCACGCGTACCGCATGTTTACCCCACTCCACCGCCCACAGCCGCGTTGCCATGATCAGCGCGGCTTTCGACGTCGAATAGGCGAGGCTCTCTCGCTGCGGGTTGATCCCGGCAATCGAAGCCACGTTGATCACCGATCCACCTCCCCGTTCGATCATCTTGGGCACGGTGAGCCGGCACAATCGGTGCGCGGCCAGCAGGTTGATCTCAAACGTCTTCAACAGCGCTTCGTCGGTAAGCTGCAACGAGGGCCCCTGGCCGACATTGGTTCCGGCGTTGTTAACCAGCACGTCGATGGGTCCGAACGTGGCCTCGGTCTCCGCCACGAGTTTCTCCAACTGTTCCAGCCGCCCGGCATGGCAGGCAACCCAGTGGACTCGTCCTGGCAACCCAGCCATCTCTTCGGCGGCTGCCTGCAACACTTCGGCCTTCCGTGACGCGATCACAACGTTCGCGCCGGCTTCGGCATAGCGGCGGGCGATAGCCTTGCCGATGCCACGCCCGCCGCCCGTGATCAGGGCGGTCTTTCCGGCTAGAGAGATAGCAGTGCTCATCGAGAGCATTGTAGTGGATAGGTTGGTACTGGGTCGCGGTAGCGGCCGTTCTGGACCGAACGGTTCTGGTGGATGCCGGAGGCGTCCGCCAAGATGGGCGCTATGACAGCTCGGATTGTTGTGTTGCTATCAGCGCTCGTGTTTGGCCAGGCGCTCTGGGCGCAGACTGCGTGCCCTACTCCCCTCACTACTAGCCAGAAGCTTTCCGCCAACTGCACCGGGGGAATTCAGATTACCGCTGACAACGTCTTTCTCGATCTGAACGGAAAGACGCTCAGTTGCGGCGGTGTGTCGTTCACGGGAATTGAAGTCCTTGGCCGGCGCGGCGTCAGAATTGAGAATGGCACTGTGCTGGGCTGTGGAGCCGGCATCTACCTGCAAGGCGGCGGTAAGCACACGATCAAAAAGGTCAAGCTGTACGGCACCGGTCTCACCTTTGCTCGCGGGCTGGTTTTGGAAGGCTCAGCGCAGAACTGGATTGAAGGCGTCGAGGCCAAAGAGAACACCATTGGCGTAAGCTTGAGTGTCTTTCCGACAACTAAAGCGGTGTCCTACGACAATACGTTGAAGGCGGTAAAGTTGGAGCAGAACACCGCGCACGGATTGGTCTTGGACGCCGATAGTACCGACAACGAAGTGCGGGACTCCACCATTAGCAACAACGGTCAGCATGGGATCTACTTTGGCGAGAGGGCCGCGCGCAACTCCATCATTCACAACAACATCGAGAACAACGGATGGGTCGGCATGGACCCGTATGGCGCAAACTTCATCACCAAAAACGCTGTGAAAAAAAACGGGCTTAAACCGGGTCCCCCACCTGACCAAACACAACCTCCCAGAGGTGGAATTGTACTTCGGAACTCTAACAACATTGTGCTGGATAACGACGTGCTCGAAAACACGGGTGATGGCATCGCCGCCGGGATTGAGCGCGAAGGTACGCTCAACGAAGCGCGGATCGGTAACAGCATCAAGCTGAACACGACTGACAAGAACACCCTCTATGATCTCGCCGACTATCCGTTTGGCCTCGACAACTGCGCCCAGAACGACTGGAAGTCCAACACGGCCAAGACGTGGTACGAAGGGTGCGAGCGCAACGGCGGCGACCCCGACGACCTGTTTGTGGTTGGCAACGGCACGGCGGGAGCCAACAAGTTTGAGTTCCACGCAAAGCGGAAGCGGGGTGGAGCGACAAAGGGACACATGAAGATCTTGAACGTCGCCAGCATCTACACGACGCCATCAACGGTGGAAGGCGCACCGACGTGCCTGGTAGTCGACAGCACCGGGAAGCGCGCCACCGTCGGGATGATCATTGAGAAGAGCACGCGGCCGGAGTTGCTGTACAAGACACTCCACGTTTATGTAAGCGACGCCGTGACGGTAGGCACGGCGGTTGTCGATCAACTTGCACTGGCGCCGGTCAACAAATTCGCACCGGGCGATTGCCTCATCGACGCGGCTGTAGGCACTACTCTCACGAAGGGAAAGATCTCGATCGACGTCAGGTAGTCAACACTAACTGGGCAACCGACTCGATGGCAGCCGTTTTCGGAAACAGATCGATCAGAGTCATCGAGTCGATCTTATAGGTGGGGAGCAGCGCCGCCAGATCGCGGGCCAGCGTGGCCGGGTCGCAACTGATGATTGTCAACCGGGGCGGTCTGATCCGCAGCAGTTGCTGCGTCACCTTGCCGGTGAGTCCGGCGCGCGGCGGGTCGGCAATCACGTAGTCCGGAGCGCTGTCGACGGTTTCCAGAAATTCTTCGACAGGTTGCCGGACCACCGTGGCCCCCGGGACATTCACCACCAGATCGGCGACCGCGCTCTGCACCGCTTCCACCGCGGTCACCTTGGCAAAGCGGTCTACCAGCGCCCGGGTGAACAACCCGACCCCCGCGTACAGGTCCAGGCAGGTTCCCCCGCGCACATCCCCCAGCGCCGTTTCCACCAGAGATTGGATCAGAAAGCGATTCACCTGGAAGAACGAACGGTGCGAAACGCGGAACCCGTCATAGTTCAGCGCGGATTCGAGCGCCCCGGGCACTTCCCCGTTCACCCACTCAAAGAAACTCCGCGACACTCGCCGCGGACCCGAGTCCGTGACATTGAACAGCGTCTGCTCCTCATTCGTGAACAACTCGAACGTCCGCAGAAACTCCGGCCAGCGGCGCGACTTCGACAACGCCTGCAGCCTCGTGATCGCCTGGTTCAGCGTGGGCGACGAGATCGGGCACCGGTCGACCCCCACTACCTCGTGCGAACCTGCCTCGTGGAAGCCCAGCCGGCGTCCATCGAAATGCAGTTGCACCCGGTTGCGATACTCCCATTCCGGTCCAGTAACCGTCGCGATGTCGGTTGGCGCGTCGAATTTGCCGACGCGGCGCAGAACCTCGCGCAAGATCTCCACCTTCTGTTCGACTTCAAAAGCGTACTGCGCATGTTGATAGGCGCAGCCTCCGCAGGTTTCGAAATACCGGCACGGCGCTGTTGTGCGGTGGGGCGACGGCTGGCGCACTTCGGTGGCCCGTGCCCGCACAAGGTCCTTCTTCTGCGTAACGGGATTCACCACCACATGCTCGCCAGGCAGCACAAAGGGAGTCAGCACAACTTTGCCGTTGTCCCGGGCGAGCCCTTCGCCCCCGTATACCAGCTTTTCGATTAGAAGGTCCAAAAAAGCATCCTGTAACGAGGATACCCGGAAAAGAGGCTGAGAGGCCCACTGAGCCTCCCACCACTGGGTGAAATCTCGCGCTGCAATGGTAACCCAAAGAAAACAAACACAGGAAATATTGGCAGTCGGCTTGCTCCCAACGGATTCGCCGATGCGCTACCTCTCTCTTTTGCTGGGCTGCGCGGCCCTCCTTCCGGCCGCCGAACCCCTGCGAATTCTGGACCTTACCACCAGCGTCACGAAAGTCGACTTCCGCGACCCGGCGGAACTGGCCGC
>JAEUQD010000227.1 GCA_016789925.1 Bryobacterales bacterium
TTTCGCGAAGCGGCGCAACGGAATTCATTCGCGCTGATGAAGCGATTGGCGGCGCGCGGCGATGTCGACCTGGGCACGATGAGCTTCCCTCAACAGAATCTCTACAGTTGGGAGACGATGATCAGCACCGCCGCCTACCAGCTTTCGCGCGATCCGCACGTGCCTTCGGCCTTCGTGTTTGAGCCACCCGGGAGAATCGGTACGCGGCGCACCCTGCCGGAGATGAACATCAACTACGGGACGCAATTTGCCGCCGACGATCAGCGGGCGCTGATCGATATCATCATTGCCTTTCTGCGCGGAGCGGCGCGCCTGGCGGGTAAGGAGTGGGGCATCAGCATTTATGGCGCTGTCGAGAAGGCCGATTCGTTCTGGTGGTTGACGCATGCCTACGACTTGGGGGCGACGCGCTTCTTCTTTTGGGATAACTACCAATTGGCCTGCGTGCCATATGGCGAAGTGCTGACGCTCACACGGCACCTGCGGACCCATGCCCGCCAGCACCCGCGAGCCGATCTGGCGCGCCTGCGGCAGGCCGCGGAAGTGGCCATCCTCCTGCCGCCCGGATATGACCTCGGGCACGTCCAGATGGGCAAAGGGAGCTTGTGGGGAACGCCGGAGTTGAACCTGGAACGGACCAATGCCGCCGGCGTAAAGTACCGCCGCGTGATGAGTAACTTCTTCCAGGAAGCCGAGCGGTGTTTGCGCCTCGGCATGAGTTTCGATGCCCTCTGGGATTTGCCGGATGTGACGGCGAAAGGATACCGGGAGGTAGTGCGTGTGCGCGAGGACGGGCGCGTCGAGATTGCCGCCGGAGGGCGCACATCCACGCGCGACGGCGCCCGGACGGTCGAGCGTGCCGGAGGCGCGCCGCCGAAGTTGGCGGTTACGGCCTCGGCGGAAGGGCGGGTCGTCCGGGCAGTAGCGCGTGTCGAGGAGACCGCTGCGCCCGTGTTCTACACCACCGGGGCCGATCCGGAAGGCGTGTATCGCAACGCAATGGTGTTCTGGGAACTCTATGGTCCGGACGAGGAAGATTACCTGTACGTGCAGGCGGACCGGATGCAGCCCCTAGTCAGGCAAACGGCGCAAGGAGCGGAAGTGGAGATGACGGCCAGGGTGAACCGTCCCGGCCGCTACCGTGTGCGAGCCGGGACCGTAGACCTGGCCGGACGCTCAACCGTCGTCTGGACTGACGTGGACGTTCGATAGCGCCCAATACGCTATAACAGGACTATGCAGTCTGAAATAGAAGAGATGCGCGCCCGCTACCTGGCTTTGTATAGCGGCGCGGTGGCGGACATCCTGGATAAGAAGGGACTGCGAAACCAGGTATTGCCGTATTGGATTACTCCGTTCACGGTGGCCAACCGCGTAGCGGGTCCGGCATTCACCGGGCAGGGCTATCCGTGCGCCGAGACGGCCAACGACGACACGCAGACGCGTCTCGCGATGCTCGACAGCATTACGCCGGGCACAGTGTCGGTGTGGGCTTGCGGCGGCAGTATCGACTGCGCGCATTGGGGCGAGATCATGTCTACCGCGGCGAGGGAACGCGGTTGCACGGGCGCCGTGCTCGACGGTGGCGTCCGCGACGTCGACTTTGTCAATGCGATGGGCTATCCGGTGTTCGCGAAGTTCAAATGCTCCGCCAGTTCCATCGGGCGGTGGGACATTCGTCACTACCAGATCACGATCAGGATCGGATCCACCGTCGTGCATCCGGGAGATTTTGTATTCGGCGACATCGACGGGGTGGTGATCGTCCCGGCTGCTATGACCATGGAAGTGCTCCAGGCGGCCGAGGATGTCTACCGCCGCGAGAAGGGCATGCGCGAGGAACTGCGCCGCGGCGTCGGCGTCAAGGATGCTTTCGCCAGGTACGGCTCGCTCTAACCGGGCGAACGTCTACAATGACGGATGGCAATTCTCATGGACGACGTCATTCAGCAATACAGGAAGTGGAAAGAGCAGGGCGAAGGACTGCGCGGCAAAGCCAAACAGGCCATGGAGGCGCGCTTCGCCGAACTGCTGGTCGAGGCGGTTCGCATCTCGGAAGACTACAAAAGGGACTTTGGCGCCGTGCTCAAGCCCCCGGCCGTGGTGACGGCGTTCCGCTTTAAGGCGGGGGCCAAGGCCAAACCCAAGAAGAAAGCAGCCGCACCCGCTCCAGCGCCTGTCGCCGTCGCCGCTGTGGTCGACGATGCCAAGACAGCCGCGCTAGTGAAGAAGCTGGCGGCGGCGAAGAAAAAGTTGGAAGCAGCCAAAGCCGCCGGGCAGGCCACGCGGGCGCTGGAAGACAAAGTGTACGAGATCGAAGACGATTTGCGGCTCGCGTCCCAGGCAGGGTGAGTCGACGCTTCTTGGGTAGGGCGGAGACAAACCACGATTCCCTTTCACGCGGTCGAGGGGCCGACAGGAACGACACCTGTGCGGGCGTGACGCCGCCAGAGTGGTGGCCTCGGTCGTCACGTTCACTTCCGGGTAAGCCGACCATCCGGACGGGGCCGCGTGCCAACACTTCGAACCGGCCGCGCTGCCCCGCTTGTCGAAACGACGAAATGCGGACATGATCTGTGCGACGAGACTTCGTGTGCGACGCCAGCCGCAGAGTCACGGGCCCGCACAGGAAGGAATGTCCTGAATCGAGTTCGGAAAATTTGACAGACCACCGGGAACATTCCGAGTTGGTCGGGCCTCGCAGCGATCGCCTCCGCCCCTCCACGGCATGTCCTACGCGTTACCCATGGATGTGCTTTAAAGTTGTAGGATAATACTGTCTTTGAACCCCCAAAATGGAAATGCCGGTCAGGGCCGCGAACAGCTGTTTGGTTTTGAAGCTGGGATCCTCTAGCCGCTTTTAGGATAGGAGACAAGCATGTTTGTTCCGTCATCGCGCAAGCTCGAGATCTTCGTTGGCGCAACAAAGAGGGATCTTGGGCCTGCGCGCCAAGCCGTCATCAACGCGATTCTCGAGAAGGGCCATGTTCCTAGCGGGATGGAATTGTGGGCCGCGGGAAACCGCCCACCCCTAGCAGGCTGCTGAAAAAGGCCTGACTTAAAGTATTGCCCGCATCTCGAAGAAAACCCTGGCCGCTGCCAGTTACTTGAATTTTGGCCGCGTACGTCCAAGAAAAACGCCAACAAGGCCGTTTTGCCAATTTTCGGACACACTTTTCCTGTACTTCATGCGGCTTGAACCGCCGTCGGCAGCAGATTTCGTATCCGTACCAGATTGTAGGCCACAGCCGTGAATCGGAAGATCCAGCCCACGCGCTCCACGCCGCGGTGCCGTAGCTTGTCCAACAGGCCGATCGTCTTCATCCAGCCAAAACCCTCTTCGATTCTCTGACGAAACCGTTGG
>JAEUQD010000261.1 GCA_016789925.1 Bryobacterales bacterium
GAAGTGGCCAGGATGCGGCGCGCGGAAGCCGCCAAGGCCGCCGAACTGATCGGGGCAAACTACATTTGCGCCGAATTCCGGGATTTGGCGGTGTTCGTCGACGACGCCTCGCGGCGCCGCGTGACGGCGATCCTGCGCAAGACGCGGCCCGACATCGTCCTGACCGCATCGCCGATCGACTACCACTGCGATCATGAGGCGACCAGCACCTTGGTCGTGGACGCCTGCTTTGCCGCTCCCGCTCCCAACTACGACACCTCGGCCTACGGGACGGATCCGGCGATCGAAGCGATTCCCCACCTCTATTTTGTCGATCCGGCCGAAGGGACCGACCGCGACTGTCGCGTGCAGCTTCCCCAGTTCCTGGTGGACGTCAGTTCCGTGATGGATAAGAAGAGGGCGATGCTCAACTGCCATGACAGCCAGCGGCAGTGGCTCAAGGACCACCACGGCATGGACAACTTCATCGAGACCATGGACGAGTGGACGGCGCTCCGGGGCAAGCTGTTGGGTATGGCCTACGGCGAAGGGTTCCGGCAGTACAAAATGCACCCCTACCCGACAACGGGGCTGTTACAGGAGCTCCTGGGCGAAAGCCTGGTGAAACACCTGGAACACTAATCTCAGACAAACTGAGAGCAAACGCGCGCTGAACGCACTACTGGAGCATGGAAGCCGCGACATTGACTTACATGCTGATGGCACTGCCGGTGATCAAGCTGGCCCGCGCACTGCCGGTCGGGCGCCTGGAAGACGCGCAGGACCGGAACAAGAGCCTCGAAGCGCAAGCCTCCGCTACAGCGGACGAACACCCGGAACATTAAGGCGGATCCGGTAGACGCTCGTGCGCGCGGTGACGTAGAGCGTCTGCGCATCCGCGTCCCCCCAATGCAGGTTGGCCGGAATTTCCGGAAATGCGATCAGGCCGAGATACTTGCCGTCGGGCTGGTAGATCCGGACCCCGCCCGCGCCGGTGAAGTAAAGAGTGCCTTCCCGGTCGACCTTCATGCCGTCGGGATTGCCCTGGCCCGGCTCGTCGGTAACGTCCGCAAAAAGCGTCCCATCGGTGATCTGGCCGGTCGCGGTGACGCTGAAGCGCATGTAGATCCGACGCTTCGGATCGGAGTTTCCTACCCACAGCGTACTCTCGTCGGGTGAGAACACCAGGCCATTGGGACGCGTCAGGTCGCGGTAAAGAAGTTCCAGTTTCCCGCTCGTGGTGAGGCGGAAAACCCCGTTGAACTTGAGTTCCTTGCGATGGTCTTCGTCCTGGTGGGGCAGGCCGTAGGGCGGATCTGTGAAGTAGAGATCGCCGCTCGAATGGAAGAGAAGGTCGTTCGGCGAGTTCAGGCGCTTCCCCTCAAACCGGTCGGAGAGCACGGTGAGAGAGCCGTCGCGTTCCAGGCGGGTCACGCGGCGGTTGCCATGCTCGCAGATGGTGACGCGGCCCATCGAATCGAGCGTAAGGCCATTGGACCCGCTAAGGGTGCCCTGCGGCAAATCCGACCCGTCGTAGCCGGACGGGCGCCGGAAGACGTCGACCTCGCCGGACGGGAGCCAGCGGATGATGGTGTTATTCGGGATGTCGCTGAAGAGCAGGTTGCCATCGCGGGTCCAAACCGGCCCTTCCGTGAAGCCAAACCCGGTGGCAACGCGCTCGATCTTCGCGGCTGCGGGCACAATCCGGTGAATAGCGGGATCCTGGACGCTAAGGAAATCCAAAGAACTCATTAGAGGGGAATTGTATCGTGATTGGGAGCAACCGAGCAGGTATGCTTGGAATTGTGGGGCGTCTTGGTGCGTTGCTGTTGATCGCGGCCGGTTGGCTGAGCGCGGCGAGTTTAAGCTCGCTGGCGGAGGAATTAGCCAAAGCGGGGCTGGATCCGGCCACCTGCTACCGTGTGCGGGATCTGCCCTTCACGCGCGGAGACGATCTGCGCTTCTATCTCAACGACGGGTTTCTGATTCTCGGCAAGCCGGTGGAAGGGCGCCGGTTCTCGGCTGTCTTCGTCAGCGACGACGATGGCGGCGACGCCGAAGCGATTGTCATGCCGCCTACGAAGGGAGAGCGGTTGTCGCTCGCTTCCTTTACCGGATCGCCGAATCTGAATGAGCATTTCCGGCAGGCTTTGATGCTGTTCACCGACGACACCGCCGAAATGCTGCTCGAGCAGATCCGCACGCGGGCGCTGACGCCCAATGCCGAGCGCGGCGCGCTGATCGCGCGCGAATGGGAGGCGACGCTCGGGAACCTGGCGCGGAGCTTCACGGTGCGTCTGGCCCAGACGCTGGCGCAGGGGACGCCGGTATCCCGCGGATTCTTCTATTCCGCCTTGCAGGGCAGCAAACTCGGGAACTTCGACGTCTACTACGAACCGGAAACGGCGAACCAGATTTACCTCGGGGCCCTCCGCTATCGCGAGAACCGCGCCTTCTACGACACCTGGAGCAATTTCGCGGCGCGGCCGTTCCGCTCCGGCGCCCGGAAAATGAGTGTTCCGGACTATAGGATTGGAAATTATCGAATTGAAGCGGTGCTGGAGGAAAACCTGCATTTGCGCGCGGTGACCCGCGCCACTCTGGATGTGGCGCTGGAAGGGCTGCGCGTGGTGGCTCTCGAAATCTCCCAGGGAATGCAAGTGAAGGCCGTGCGCATCAATGGAGACGAGGCGGAGGTGTTCGCTCCCGAGTCGCTGCGCGCCAACCTGATCCGCCACAGCGGCAGCATCACGTTTCTAATAGCGGCGCCGCAACCGCTCGCGGCGGGGCGTGCCTACGAGTTGGAGATCGAGCACGAGGGCGATGTCGTGAGAGACGCCGGGCGGGGCGTGATGTTTGTGGGCGCTCGGGCAAACTGGTATCCGCGGGCGGGGCTGAATTTCGCGACCTTCGATTTGACCTTTACCTATCCGTCTACCTTGCAGATGGTCTTTCCGGGGGT
>JAEUQD010000291.1 GCA_016789925.1 Bryobacterales bacterium
CGGCATCAGCAGCGTTCCATCGGGCAGCAGGACGGGGGCGTCGGCGGGTCCCTCCGTATCGGTAAACGGCATACCCGCGAGCGAGGGGAACACCGGCTCGGACCACGTGCGCCCGCCGTCGGTCGACCGCACCGTGTAGAAGCCCATGTGTTGCTTGCCCTTGCCGAACGCGAGAGTCTTCGCCCACTTCTGTTCGTACTCCCCATCCGTGCGGTACATCTTGTTATAGAAAACGGCCAGCAGCAGGCTGCCATCCGGCAACTGCAACCCGCACGCCTCGCGCTCGTCCACTCCGGGAATCCCGAACCGCGCGTGCGGCGTCCACTTCGTCTCGCCTTCTTTGGCCCGAAATACAACAATGCCGCCGTCCGCTGCGACATGTTCCGTCGCCTCCCGAGCCGTCAGCAGCAATTCCCCTTGCCCACACGGAATCAAATCGGCCGGGTGCAAGGGCCGGTTCGGGCTCGAATGAATGGTGAACGGCTGAAGATGCGCATCCCTCCCGCGCGAGCTAAGCACCTGCACCAGTTCGCTCAGCCGGTTCACATCCCGCCGTAACTGCGTCACCTGCTCCCGCAGCGCCGCCGGGCTCTCGGGCTCCGTATCGGTCCGCTCCTTCACCATGAACCACCCGTTCGGCCACCGCGGAAGCGCCTGCATCTCCGCCTTCAACCGAACCGGCTTCCCCGGTGTGATCTTCGAAGCCGGCACCCTCAACTCATACAGTCCGCTGTTGCCTTCCAGTTCAAACTGCCGCTGCCGTCCCCAACTGGGCCATTGGTTCCTCACGGCCTTGTACTGCAAAAAGTACTCGCCCTTCCGCCAACCGTAGTCACGCTGCAAACCGATGCTGAAGGTCAACGCATATTCCCCGTTGACGTACAGCTTCACTTCCGGACCTCGGACGATCTCCCGCGGCACGACGGCGCTCGCCCCCAGAAACCGGAACACCGTTTCATTGCGCTCCGGCGCGGGCGCGGTGTCCCACTCCAACCGGTTATCGGCCACCTGGCCTGGCGCCCACCACGCCCCAGTCATATAGCCCCGCACGGGACCGCGATAGTCCACCGCGTTCTGCACGGTCGCCGATTCGTGCGCATTATGCGCGAACACAATCTTCCCGAATCCTTCTACCACCTGCGGCGTCTGCGCCAGAGCCGCGGTTGCGGCGAAGAACGAAACCAAGCGAATGTTCATTGAGCAGATTAGCGCGGGGTGATCAGACCTCCTAGCTTGTCGGCGTCGGTTCCCCCGTAGCGCGGAAACCGCGTCGAATAGGCCTCGAGATACTTCAATCCCGCTCCCGTGTTATAAATGACGATCTTTTCGTCAGGCTTCAGGAAGCCCGAGGACAGCAGTTTATCAAGGGCCGCCACGCAGGCAGCACCCTCGGGAGCGGAAAAAATGCCTTCCTGTGATGCTAATTGGACGCCGGCGTTTAACATCTCTTCGTCGGACACGGCGATGGCGCACCCCCCGCTGTCCCGCACGGCGTTCAACACCAGAAAATCGCCCAGCGGCTTGGGTACCCTAAGTCCGCTGGCAGCCGTGTGGGCGTTCTGGAAGAACTCGCTCACCTTCGCCCCCTGCTCATAGGCGCGCACAACCGGTTGGCACCCTTCCGCCTGCACCGCAATCATCTTCGGCCGCTTCGACGAAATCCACCCCAGCGCCTCCATCTCCTCGAACGCTTTCCACATCCCGATCATCCCGACGCCGCCGCCGGTCGGGTAGAAGATCACGTCCGGCAGATTCCATTGGAACTGTTCGGCCACCTCGTACCCCATCGTCTTCTTCCCCTCAATGCGGTACGGCTCCTTCAGGGTGCTGACCTCAAACCAGCCCTCAGCCTGTTTCCGCTCGCCGACAATCCGTCCGCAATCGCTGATCAGCCCGTCCACCAGCGTCACGTGCGCGCCGAACGCCTTGCACTCGATGTAGTTCGACTGCGGCACATCCCGCGGCATAAAGATATGCGCTTCCAAACCCGCCGCCGCGGCATAGGCCGCCATCGCGCTCGCCGCATTCCCCGCCGACGGAATGGCGACCTTCCTCACGCCCAACTCGACGCACATCGAAATCGCACACGACAACCCGCGCGCCTTGAACGACCCCGTCGGGTTGACGCCTTCGTCCTTAATCCAAAGCTGGCTCGCTCCTATCGCCGCGCCCAGCCGCCGCGCCCGCACCAGCGGTGTAAACCCTTCGCCCAGCGAGACCATTGCTTCGGGCTTGCTCACCGGTAGCACCGGCGCGTATCGCCACATGCTCGCCGGCGCGCGCATCAGCCACTCCCGGCTCCAGTTCTGCCGCGCCTTTTCCAGGTCGTAACGGACCAGGAGCGGTCCCCCGCACTCGCACAGGTTGTACGCTTGGCCCGCGGCAAACGTCTTTTGGCAGCGGCTGCATTCCAGGTGGGTTAACGTCGTCATGGCAAAGGACCTATGATACCCCTGCACGAAACCGCCCGGTTTTGCGTCAATGCTGGTAGTGAAGCTGGTGATCTTTGCGCCCCTCGCCGTCCTGCTCCTTACGAGCCAGGCGTGGTGTGCCGAACAGGTGGTCCTTACCAGCGGATTCCGCATCCGCGCTGACCGCCACGAGCGCCTCGGCGCGCGCGTCAAGCTCTACACCGCCAACGGCGAAATCGAGCTCGCCGCCGATACCGTCCAATCCATCGAAGTCGAGGAATACGTCGCCCCGCCGCCCGCTCCGCCGGCCCCACCGCCAACACCCGTTTCCCCACCCGTTGCGCCAGCAATCCAGCCAAAGGCGTTACTCGACCAGGCCGCCGAAAAGTACGGGCTCCCGCCCGAGTTCCTCCACAGCGTCGCCCGCATCGAATCCGCCTACCAGTTGAACGCCCTTTCGCCCAAAGGCGCCATCGGACTCATGCAGTTGATGCCCGGCACCGCCGCCCAGCTCAACGCCGACCCCCACGATCCCCTGCAAAACGTCGACGCCGGTGCACGTCACCTCCGCGACCTCCTCCTCCAGTACGGCGGCTCCACCCACAAAGCCCTCGCCGCCTACAACGCCGGCGCCGGCGCTGTCCAAAAGTATCAAGGCGTCCCCCCCTACCGCGAAACCCGCGGCTACGTCGAGAAGGTCCTCCGCAACTACCAGCGCCTCACACAGACGGCATCGGACGGCAAGTAATCAGCGGCTCGCACAGGAGGATTGCTCGGCGTGCAGTAGCTGCGACCGTCGGTATGATCGTACCTGGAGCATGAAATGGAGCGGATCGAACGAGTGACCGTACGCCGGGAGTTACATCGCCGAAGGCATTCTGAGCTTCAGCGTTCGCTGGAGAACCCTCATCCGGAAAGCGCGGAACTCGCCGAGCAGGGGTTGGAAGAATGGTCGCGGGGGCTCCCCGAAGAAGATGTGGAAGCGCTTCTGGACAGCAGGGCAGGCCGGGATGTGCGGTGGGTACCCGGTGAAGGCTGGATGAGGGAGCCGGAGTGAGTTTCGGCCGCGGCACTGTGGTCGGTGATCGACTGGACCCGACTGTCGGGCGCGAGCAACGCGCAGTGCGCCCCACGCCCTGATTAC
>JAEUQD010000293.1 GCA_016789925.1 Bryobacterales bacterium
ATGGGGCGCAACTGGCGCGGTACCGCGTCGCCTCGCAGGACTTCGCATGAGCCCACACTGGAACCGCCTGCGTGAGGGCAGCCCGCTATATGGCTGCTTTCTGTCCACCGGCTATCCGGTGAATACGGAACTGGCCGCCCGAGCGGGCTTCGACTACGTGATTATCGATCTGGAACACGGGATGGGGTCCGAGCGCGACGTGCTCTCGCAGGTTCATGCCATTTCCGCGTTGCCTTGCGCGCCGGTGGTCCGCACGGAATCGCACGATCGCCCGCGGGTACACCGCCTCCTCGACCTGGGTGTGCAGGGCGTGATGTTCCCTCGTGTCAACACGGCTGCCGAGGCTGCCGCCTGTGTCGCCGCCATGCGCTATCAGCCGGAGGGGGAGCGCGGCGTCGCCACGCTTGTGCGAGCGTCCGATTACGGCGCCAGTTTCACGGAGTACCGCGACAACTCCGCCCATTCTCTTCTGACGATTCTGCAAATCGAAACGGCCGAAGCAGTGGCGAATGTCGATGCGATCGCCGCGGTGGAAGGCGCGGATGTCCTCTATGTCGGTCCGATGGATCTGACAACGAGCATGGGCATCTTCCGGCAGTACGAGCACCCTGCGTTCCTCGATGCCCTCAACAAGACAGTGGCGGCTTGCCGCCGCTACCAACGTGCCGCCGGCATCCTGTTGCCTGCTCCCGGCGTGGCGCGCCACTACCTGGACTTGGGCTTTTCGTTTTTGACCTGTGGGACCGACACGGCATTCCTGTTGAATGGCGCGCGAGCCGTCAACGACGGTATGCGGTCGGCCTAAAGCACTGCTGTTCGCCAGACCATCATCACGGGTAAGCAGCCCAGTCGACGGTGACCAGTCCCTCAATCTCGGTGAAGTGATGGTCTCGAGTGACGAGCATCATTCGGTGATGTTTGGCCGCGGCTGCAATCCAAATGTCGTTCTCGGGAAGCGGCCGCCCCTTCTCTTTGAGCCGCTGCTTCACGATACCGTATTCCCGGGCGACCTGAAAATCGCTCGGTATTATCGCCCTGCCGGCGGCGAACTGCTCGATCTTATCCCTGTTCTGGGCCGGGCGTCCAGATCTCTCGGCTCCAAAAAACAACTCACCCAGTACGACGGCCGGTATGAATACTTCCAGCGACTCGTCCATATTGGCCAGAACCGTATCGTCTCCATCGAATAACGCGATGACGATGTTAGTGTCGAGAAGGAACCTACCACTGGGCGGCATCAATCCGCTCGCAGTCCTCCTCGATCGCCTGTGCCATCTCCCTTACAGAATCGGTGTCGATGAAGGATGCAAACCGGCGTAGCGTTGTGCCCTTCTCGCCAACGAGCGCTGGTGATGCCGCCAAAGAAGTCACGTACCGCAGCACTTGCTCCTGTACTTCTGGAGGCAGCTTGTCCAACCGCGCCCCGATTTCGTCCCGGACGTCCATGTGCTGTCTCCTTTCACAACCAGGATACACTTGCTGAATCCAGCCTAAAGCAGCCGGCGCAAGACGGCGATGTGCTCCTCGATATCCTCGCGGTCGGCTGCGGCCGGGGCGAGGGTCAGGTACTTCTCGAGGTCCGGCAGCGCCGCCTGGGCCTGTTGCAGCGCCATGTGAACTACTCCGCGCTGCTTGTATTCCTCGGCGGACTCGGGCATGGCCGCGATGAGCAGGTCCAACACCCGGATTACCTTCTCCATTTCCTGCATCCGGTAGTACACGCCGCGTAGATTGTTGAGCATCCGGACAATAATTTGCCAGTGGCTGGCCGGGCTGATGACATCTGGGTTCTTGGCGATGTCGACTTTTGCAACTCGCCACGCCAACTCGCGGCACTCCTGCATCGACAGCACTTGCCCGCCATGGAAACAGTCGATGTAGGCGGAGTATTCCGGATCCCGGTAGCGCACCAGGAAGTGGCCCGGCAGGGAAATCCCGGCGACGGGACGGCTCAGCCGCCGCGCGATTTCCAAATAGACGATGGCCAGTGTGATGGGAATTCCGGTACGGTTCAGCAACACCTGGTTCAGACAACTGTTGGCCGGATTGTAGTAGTCGGCCTGGTTGCCGTGGAAGCCGAGATGGTCGAAGAGGTATTGCCGGGTCAACGCCACCCAGTCGGCACCGCCCATGTTGGGCGTCATCCACTGGCGTAGTTCCCGGGCATGCGAATCTAGAAGTTCGAGGAAACAGGCGGTTTCCAGATTGGGATACTCAATGTTGGCAACCTGTAGCGCCGCAAGATCGAGGGGCACGTCTTCATGACGATTAACCAGCAGCCGCTTGAGTTCGTCCACCGGTCTTTAGGATATCAAGGTGTGGTCCGGTTGGCCCTGCTTTTTCTAGTATTCGGCTCGACGGTTTGGGCTCAACGGCTCGATTTCAAGCGGTGGCGGGAGCGGGAATCGGACACACCCATTCGAGGTGCGGCTCTGTTCGCCCCGAGCCAGTTGTTTCTCTGGGGCGACTCGCTCGCCACGGTCCGGCTCCCACGGCTGAGATCGGGTCAAACCTCGACGTCCGGCCGATTCGGCGCGGGCGGCTGTCTGATCGACGTTAATCAGGACGGCATTCCCGATCCGGTTCTGTACCAGTTGCCCGAGCGGGCAGGCCAGCTAGGCACCATGGTGTGGCTAGCCTCGCCCGACTACGAAGCTAACGTCATCGACACCGACGCCGAGTTCTCAGATTGCCTGGCGACCACGCTTTTCGGCGAGCCCGGCGTGCTGCTGCTTCACCGCCACGCACAGGTACGCTTCTACAAAGTTCCCGCAGCGGAGCCCGGGAAGCGCTGGCCTTACCGTGAGCTGTACTCGATCTACACGGCTTCCGCGCAGGGCGGTCTGCTCCGCGCCGACGTGGACAACGACGGCCGGGAGGACATTTTGGCGGGGAATTACTGGCTCCGCTCTCCGGCCGATGCTGAGGACTCCTGGCGGCTGTTTCCGATCAACAATTGGTGGAACGGCCCGCAGACTGCGATGTTGCGGCTGGGCTGGGCCAAGCCGATGGCGCTGGCGGCGGAACGCCAAGGCGATCCCGCCCGGGTCTCCTGGTTTCTGCCGAGCAAAGACGCTGCGGCATTCTGGACGGAAGCTCCGTTGGAAGCGGTGCCACCCATCCGCAAACCGGAGGCACTCATCGTCGCGGACCTGAACCGCGACGGCCGTAAAGAAGTGGTAATTGGCGAGAATGCCGGGCCGGGCTCCCGATTATTGATTTATTGGGCTCTCGAGGACGGCCGCTACCAGGGCTCGGAAATTGATAAGACCGAGGGCTTGGTCAGTCTGTTCGCCACAGACGTCAACCGGGACGACAACGTCGATCTGGTGGGGGTCGGTCCCCGTTCGGTGATTGTGTGGCGGAGTCAGCGGCGCAAGTAGGCGTCGTCACCGCGCAACCAGTCCTCGCGGATTGGCGCAAACAGGTCGTAGCCCGAGCTCTCCTCGATCGCTTCCACACTGTGGGGCGCATCCGGCGGAATCTGCATGCAGTCTCCCGCTTCGATGACGAACTCGGCGTCGTCGAACACGAACTTGAGTTTCCCCTGTTCCAGGAGGGTGACCTGCTCGTTCATGTGGCTGTGCCGGGGGACGATGCTTCCTTTCGTCAAGTACACACGCGCGATGGTCATCCGTTCGGTGTGGATCACCTGGCGGGCGAACTGCGGGTTCATCTGTTCTTTGGGGATCTCGGTCCAGCGGTGCTTCATCGGTTTACCTGTGAATCCGGTAGTGTATCATTGAGGGTTTCCAAAAGAATGACTGCAATTGCGCTGCCTACCTGCGAGAACGGCCTCGGAAAGGTGATATCCCGAGTAGACTCGGCGGACCTTATCGCCGGGGTCCGAATCACGTCCATTGCGCTCCATCCCGACGACCGAGGTTATTTCCTGGAAGTGATTCGACTGCCTCAGGCGGTCGACACTCAGGTCTCCGCGGCTCTATCCTATCCCGGAACGATTAAGGCGTTTCACTTTCACAAACACCAGACCGACATCTGGGCGGCCGTGAGCGGCCAGCTTCAGGTGGTTCTGGTGGATCTTCGTCCTGAATCCCCTACCTTCGGCGTCCGGAACACGATCTACATTGGAACGCTGCGTCCGTGGCAGGTCACTATTCCGCCCGGAGTGGGTCACGGTTACAAAGTCATCGGCATGGAGCCGGCTCTACTGGTGTATGTCACCGATCGCTTCTACGACCCAACCGACGAAGGGCGAATTCCCTATAACGACCCTCAGATTAACTACGATTGGGAAATTCAGCACAAATGAAGTTACTCGTTACGGGCGGTGCGGGGTTTATTGGTTCGGCATTTGTCAGGCTCACCGTGAATTCGACGGCTCACCGTGTCACGGTGCTCGACAAACTCACGTATGCGGGTAACCTGGAGAATCTGGCCTCCGTCGATGGCGATGAGCGTTACCGCTTTGTTAGGGGCGACATTGCCGATCCGGTTCTCGTGAACCAGTTGATCGGAGAGGAAGCTCCCGACGCGATTGTCCACTTCGCGGCGGAATCGCATGTCGACCGGAGCATTCTGTCACCGGAGCCGGTTTTTCACACGAATCTGGCCGGATCGTTCACCTTGCTGGAAGCGGCGCGGCGTGCGAAGGTAGCCCGATACGTTCATGTGTCGACCGACGAGGTGTACGGTTCGCTCGATGAGCCGCTGGAGGCGAGCGAGGAGTTTCCGCTGAAGGCATCCAGCCCGTATTCCGCCTCGAAGGCTGGTTCGGATTTGCTGGCTCTCTCTTATTTCACGACCTACAAGCTGCCTGTCTTAGTTACCCGGGCATCGAATAACTACGGCCCGTATCAGTTTCCGGAGAAGTTGATTCCGCTGATGATTTCCAATGCCCTCGAAGATAAGCCTCTGCCGATCTATGGTGACGGCATGCAAGTACGCGACTGGCTGTATGTGGACGACCACTGTCGGGCCATCCTCGCCCTGCTTGAACGGGGGCGGGAGGGTGAGGTCTATAACATCGGTGGCAGCCGGTCTCTTCCGAACCTCACCGTGGTGAAGGAGATCCTGCGGATCACGGGAAAGCCGGAATCGCTGCTTACGCGTGTCACCGACCGCCCGGGCCACGACCGCCGCTATGCGCTGTCGAGCGCCAAGATCGAGCGAGAGACCGGCTGGAAGCCCGAGGTTCCTTTCGAACAGGGACTGGTGGACACGGTGAACTGGTACCGGACTCATGCGGACTGGGTGGCCCGTGTCAAGTCTGGCGCTTATCGCGATTACTACGACCAGAATTATAGCGGCCGAGCTATATCTTCCTGAGTTCGGCCGCCTGTACCTGAATCTTGGTGATTGCCGCCGCAATCTGCTCCATGTCGGTCCTCGGACCCAGGAGCATATTCTGTGTGAACCACACCGCTTCCTGGCATAAGCGATCATTCTCCGGGCACTGGTTCCGGTCGTACCACTCGTTCAAGAGCTTTTCCGGGTAAATCCGCTTGTAGCCTTTCGACAGGACCGTCTGTTTGAGGAAGGGCTCTTTGTTCAGCGGAGTGTAGCCGCTGGATGAGCGGATGCCCTCCGCGCTCAAAGCCTTCAGGAAGGTTGCGCGCGGAATTCCGGCGAACGCTTCCTTGTCGTAGCGCAGCATGAAGAGGTGCCACGCGCTGCGCGTGCAGCCCTCGTAGTTCTTCACGGGCTTAATGCCCGGAATCTTCTCGAGCAGCGAGGTCAGGTATCGAGCGTTCTCGTCGCGGATGCGCGATTGCGCTTCGACGCGCGTCATCTGGCTCCGCAGCAGTGCGGCCTGGAACTCGGTCAGCCGCAGATTCGCGCCACCCGATGTGTAAGCCAGTCCGCCGGGGGCGGCTTTGAGTGCCCGGCCGTTGGTGTGAAAGGAATAGCAACGCTCGAACAGCCCGGCATCGTTGGTGGTCACAGCGCCGCCTTCTCCGGAGTTGAGGTTTTTCGACGCCTGGAAGCTGAAGCACCCGGCAGCACCCACCGTCCCCAGTTTCTTTCCGCGCCATTCGCCGAGGTGCGCCTGGCAGGCGTCTTCAAGCACCGGAATCTTGCCCGCTGCCTTCAGCACGGTGTCGAGGTCCGCGGCGCCGCCAGCCATGTGCACTGGCACAATCGCGGCAGTCCGATCGGTGATTTTGCTAGCGACCTTTCGGGCGTCGATCTGAAAGCTGTCGATGTCGGTATCGACAAACACCGGAAGCGCGTGCTGAAGCAGCACGACATTCACGGTGGCCACAAAGGTGTAGGGCGGCAAGATCACTTCATCTCCGGGCCCGACGCCCAAGGCGTTCAGTGAAGTGAACAGGGCGCTGGTTCCGTTGGCGGTTGCCAGCACGTGGCGCGCGCCCGTGAGTTCCGCGTAACTTTTCTCAAACGCCTCCACATTGCCCGTTCCGTGCCGTCCCCAGCGTCCGCTGCGCAACACGTCGACGAGCGCCTTTTCTTCCAACCCGTCGAATTTCGGCCACGAAGTGTAGCCGCCCCGGCGCACCGGTTCACCGCCCAGGATGGCCAGCCTGCCGTTGCTTGCCGCTTTGCTGATCAAGGGCGCTGCCGCGCCCGACGCCAAAAAGTTACGCCGCCTCATGCGGACCATGCTATCAGGGTTGAAGGTGAATTCTCTTGGCGGTCTGGCCCACGAAATCGATACGTGCTCGAAGTGCCCGCGCCTGCGCGAGCACTGCCAGCAGGTGGCGCAGACCAAACGCCGCGCCTACCTTGACTGGGACTATTGGGGGAAGCCCGTTCCTTCGTTCGGCTCTCCCTCCGCGCGGTTACTAATCGTGGGTCTGGCTCCCGGCGCGCACGGCGCCAATCGCACCGGCAGGATGTTCACGGGCGACTCCTCCGGCGACTTTCTCTACTCGGCGCTGCATGCCGCCGGGTTCGCGTCCCAACCCACCAGCGTGTCGCGCAACGACGGCCTGCTGCTTCAAGATGCTTACATCACGGCCGCTGCCCATTGCGCGCCGCCCGGCAACAAGCCTACTCCCGCCGAGCTTGCCACGTGCCGCGAATTCCTCACACGTGAGGTTCGGCTGCTCCCCGAGGTTCGTGTTGCGGTGGTTCTGGGTCGGATTGCGCACGAAAACTACTTGCGCGCCGCGGGGCTACGGCCATCCGACTATCCATTTGGCCACGGCCGCCAGCACGCGCTTCCAGCAATGACGCTACTGTGCTCGTATCATCCGTCGCAGCAGAATACTTCGACGCGCAAGCTCACCCGCGAGATGTTGCTCGACGTTTTCCGCGAGGCCCGCCGCCTGATCCATTTCTCAGGTACCCTTGCCTCCGGCAATTCAGTGTGATAACTCCTTTCCAGGAGAGATATTTTTGTTCAAGAAGACGCTCGCCCTCGCCGCCGTATCCGCCCTCTTTGCTTTCACCTACTCCTGCTCCAGCGGACCTGCACCGCCCAAAGCCGGTACCGCTGCCTTTTCCTGGCAGGCTGCCAAGGAGAACTTCCAGGCTGGAGACTACCTGAAGACCGTTGATCATCTGGACCGTGTACTGCGAACGGACAACGAGTTCGTCCCCGACGCCCGTGCGTGGCGGCTGGTGATGGGAGCCGGCATGGCGGACGCCTATCGGGAACTGACCGAGCAGTTTGAACACGGAGGCCGTA
>JAEUQD010000802.1 GCA_016789925.1 Bryobacterales bacterium
AGGTGCCATCAATTTCGACAGTAGCATAGAAGCGGACCTCTAATTCCCCTTGCGGATTTCTTCAAACGCGGCCACGGTGACGAGAGACGGTTTGAAATTGCCGAAGCGGTAGCCCTGGGCGATGAGGAGGGGCGTCCAACCCTGCTTGTTCTTGCGGTTCCAGACGGCGGGGTCTGCGCCACGGGCGGCGAGGAGGCGAACGACGCCGGGCAGGTTCTTATAGGCTGCGCCGTGCATGGCGGTTTCGCCGTTGTTGTCGACGGCATTGATGTCGTTGCCGAGTTCGAGGGCAACTTTCACGGCCTCGATCACTTCCGGTTCGCTGCCGGCGTCTTCGCCGGGAGAACGCGTGCCGAGGCCCGCGGCGACGATGAGGGGCGTGGCGTTGTCGGCATTGGGAAGCAGCGGGTCCGCGCCGAGTTCGGCGAGCAGGCGCATGAGGGGGGCGTCGGCGGTGCGGGCGGCCAGCAGAAACGGTGTTGCGCCGACGGTATTGAGGCTGGTGAGGCCGACGCCGACGCGCTTGGTCATGCGGGCGTTGAGGTTGGCCTTGTGGGCCACGAGTTTCCGGACGAGGTCGAAGCTGGTGAGACGGCCGGAGCCGTAGGGCGCCGGGTCGTTGTCGCCCAAGCCGGGCTTGCGAACCCAGGTGATGGCGTGCAGCGCGGTATAGCCGCAGAGGTCGGCGTTGGGGTCGGCTCCGGCGTCGAGGAGGAAGGCGGCCAGTTCGAAGTGGGCATTGAGGGTAGCGAGGACAAGGGCGGAGGTGCCGGGTCTGGGCGCGCCGCGGCCGCGCGAGTAGTTGGGCGCCGGTTGAATGGTCTCGTTGGGGCTTGCGCCCGCCTTGAGGAGGGCCTGCACGACGGGAATGTGACCTTCGCGGACGGCGAACAGGAGGGGTGTGAAGCCGGAGGAGAGGCGGGCTTTCAAGTCCGCGCCGGCGCGGAGCAGGAGGTCGACGGTTTCGGCGTGGCCATCGGCCGCGGCCCACATGAGCGCGGTTTGGCCACGTTTGGCATCGCGGGCGTGGACGTCCGCGCCGCGGGCGAGCAGCAGCTCGACGGCCGCGGCGTTGCCGGTACGGGCGGCGGTCATGAGCGCGGTTTCGCCGCCGGGGAGGCTGGTGTTGGGGTCCGCGCCAGCGTCGAGCAAGAGGCCGATCAGGCGGACGTTGCCGATCTCGCAGGCCAGGGAAAGAGGGGTGACGCCATAGCGGTTGACGGCTTTGGCGTCGGCGCCGGCGGCGATGAGACGGCGCACGGTGGGGAGGTCGTCGTTGTAGACAGCGGTGTGCAGCGCCTCGGACGCCAAGCCCGGCACGCAGAGCAACGCGATGGGCAGCAGGAACTTCACAACTCGGAGACGGTGCCCTGGCTGTCGGCGAAGGAGTCGAGCTTGACGCCGGCTTTTTCGAGCAACGTGAGATGCAGGTTGGCCAGCGGTTGGGGCTCGCCGTAGCGGATGTGACGTCCGCCCTTGAGGCGACCGGCGGAGGCGCCGGCGACGAGGATGGGCAGGTTTACGTGGTCGTGAACATTGGGGTCGCCCATGCCGCTGCCATAGAGGAAGAGGGAATGGTCGAGGAGGGAGCCGTTGCCCTCCGGAGTGGCCTTCAGCTTCTGGAGGAAGTAGGAGAACAGGGAGACGTGGAAGGCGTTGATCAGGCCCACCTTGGCGAGTTTTTCCTGGTTGCCCTGATGGTGCGTCAGAGGGTGGTGGGGGTCATTGACACCGATTTCAGGATAAGTGCGGGTGCTGGTTTCGCGGGCGAGCTGGAAGGCGATCACGCGGGTGACGTCGCCCTGGTAGGCGAGCACCTGAAGGTCGAACATGAGGCGGGCGTGATCGGCGTAGGAGGCGGGAACGCCGACGGGGCGGTCGAGGTCGGGCAGGGGGGAATCAGCGGTTTCGGACTCGGCTTTCTGAATGCGGCGCTCGACTTCGCGGACGGTGGTGAGGTACTGGTCGACGCGCGTCCGGTCGGCGGCGCTGAGGTTGCGCTGAAGGCGGGAAATGTCTTCGCGGACCCAGTCGAGGAGGCTGGCGCTCTTGCGGAGTTCGGCCATGCGCTCGGAGGCAGAGCCGCCGTCGCCGAAGAGGCGCTCGAAGGCGATGCGGGGATGGGCCTCGGCGGGCAGCGGCGTGGTGGGGGAGGACCAGGAGAGGTTGTTCTGATAAACGCAGGCGTAGCCGTTATCGCACTGGCCCACGGTGGTGAGCAGGTCCATGGCGAGTTCGAGCGACGGCAGGCGCGTGTCGCCGCCGATGTGTTTGGCGGCAATCTGGTCGACGGTGGTGCCGAGATAGTAGTCCGTGCTCTCGGTCCACTTGGCTTTGGCGGCGCTGAGGAAGCTGGCGTTGGAGGTGGCGTGGGTGCCGGGGTAGGCGTTGCGCAGTTCGAGGTTGGTGACGACGGTGAGGTAATCGCGGACGGGCTCGAGGGATTGGAGGATCGGGGAGAGTTCGCCGAGAGGACCGGAGGGACCCGGCGGGGTCCACCGTGCGATGTGCGCGCCCATCGGCATGTAGATGAAGCCGAGGCGGCGGACGGGATTGGCGGGGGTGCGGTTGAAGGCAGTGAGCGCGGGCACCATGGCATCGAGCAGCGGGAGCGCCAGGGATGCGCCCACACCGCGGAGCAGTGTGCGGCGGGGCAGGGCTTTGCGGGTAACGATCACTGTGATCTCCTCATTTGAAATGGCGTACTGCCGGCGATGCCCAGGATGAAGGACGAGAACCGGAAGTCCTCGGCGCGCGCCTCTCTGACAATCTTACGCACAGCGGGGGCGTCGTGGGGTTCGACTCCGCGGCCGAGGGCATAGGTGAGCAGCTTTTCGGTGAAGGTAGTGAGAAAAACTTCGGGGCGGTTGAGCAGGGCTTGCTGGAGTCCGGCGACGCCTTCGAAGCGGGATCCATCGGGGAGGACGCCGGAAGGGTCGATGGGAGTGGCGTCTTCGGCGGCGCGATAACGGCCGACGGCATCGTAATTTTCGAGGGCGAAGCCGAGGGGGTCCATGAGCTGGTGGCAGCCGGCGCAGGCAGGGTTGGCGCGATGCTGGGCCATGCGCTCGCGCATGGTGAGGGACTGGGCGAGTTCCGAGGCTTCCTTGAGCGCGGGGACATTGGGCGGGGGAGGCGGCGGAGGCATGCCGAGGATGTTGGTGAGGATCCAAGCGCCGCGCAGGACGGGCGAGGTTCGGGTGGCGTAGGAGGTGACGGTGAGCAGGCTGCCCTGGCGGAAAAGGCCGCCGCGGGCGGGGAAGGCGACCCGGCGGAAGCGGCTGCCGTAGATGCCGGGAATGCCGTAGTGGTGGGCGAGGCGTTCGTTGACGAAGGTGTAGTCAGCGCGAATCAGATCGAGCACGTTGCGGTCTTCACGGACGATGCTTTCAAAGAAGAGCTCGGTTTCGCGGCGGAAGGACTGGCGGAGGTTGTCGTCGAAGTCCGGGAAAGCACGCATATCGGGAGTGGCGGAGTCGAGATTGCGGAGGTGGAGCCACTGGCCGGCGAAGTTGGCGATGAGGGCGCGGGAACGCGGGTGGGCGAGCATGCGGCGGACCTGCTTTTCGAGCGTGGCGGGATGGCTGAGCTGGTTGGCGGCGGCAAGGTCGAGGAGTTGGTCATCCGGGATGCTGCTCCAGAGGAAGAAGGAGAGGCGGGAGGCGAGTTGGAGATCGGGTAGGCGGTAGGCGGTTTGGGGTGCGACGCCGGCGGGGTCGTGCTCGACGCGGAAGAGGAATTCCGGGCTGACGAGAATGGAGCGGAGGCCCATCTCGACGCCAGCTTCGAAGCCTTCCTTGCGGCTGGTCTCGCGAAAGAATCGCAACGGGGCGTGGATGTCGGAGTGTGTGACGGGACGGCGGAAGGCGCGGCGGGCGAGGTTCAGGAGGATGCGTTGGGCGCACGCTTCGTCCTGGGAGGTACACGTGAAGATACGGCGGCGAGACGGCGTATCGCCGGGACCTTGGGCATCGTAGGGGCCGTTGACGGTGAGGGTGTAGACGGCGGGCTGGATGCGCGGGTGACGATCCATGTTGAAGTGGGCGCGATAGGGCTGGCGCTCGGTTTCGAGGAGAGTGGAGGGCCGCTTGGGGAAGGTGGCGGCCACGGTGTGCGGACCCGCGGTGACGGGAATGCGGACCTGGAGATGTTTATCGGTCGTGTGATGGTCAGCGCCGGTGGGCGGCGGGGTGACGGTGAAGCGGCGGACAGGTTGGCCGTCGAGGAGGAGTTCGACCTCGTGCGGCGCGGTGAGCCCCTCGATGTGTTCGTTGCGGTCGCGGGCGAGGCGGATGTGGATTTCGTAGTGGGCGTTGACGGGGAAGGTGTAGCGTACGGAGAGTCCGCCGCGGGTGCCCAGGGGGAGGCCGTCGAAGTGGTCCTCCTGGGTGAGGTCCGGCGGGAGTTGAAAGGTGTCGCCGCCCGGGGAGCGGACGGGACTGCCGATGGCGAGGCGGCTGATCTTGCGGGCGGCGTTGAGGTAGCGTTCGAGGAGGGTGGGCGAGAGGCTGGTGACGGTGATGTTGTCGAAGCCATGGCTGGACTCGTCGGCGGGCAGGAGGGAGGAGACGTCGATATCGAGGTC
>JAEUQD010000380.1 GCA_016789925.1 Bryobacterales bacterium
GGGCGATGGGGACGGTGTCGCTGTCGGAGTTGTTGGCGGGGGTGGTGTCGCCGCCGCCGCTGACGCTGGCGCTGTTGGAGACGGAGCTGACGCTGAGGATGCTGGCGATGCTGACGCGGACCACGATGGGGGGATAGGAAGCGCCGGGGGCGAGCGCATCGGTGCGGGTGCAGTAGGGGGCCGAGGGGGACGACGGGCAGGTCCAGCCGGGGCCGCCGATGCTCTGGAAGGCGTAGACGATGGGCGAGGGACCGCCGCCGCCCAGCAGCGTGTCGTTCACCCGGACCTCGCCGGCGGTGTAGCCGTTGCCGGTGTTGGTGACGGTGATGGTCCACTCGGCGTTGACCTGGCCGGGGTAGAAGCTGCCGGTGTGGGTTTTCGAGAGGGTGAGGTCGGGACCTTGTGTGGAGGTCAGATCGTTGGCGGTGTTATTGCCAGCGAAGCTATCGCCGCCACCGGAGACGGTCGCCGTGTTGGTAAAGCTGGCGGGAGGAGTGGCGCTGACATCGGCGGCTAGTGTGATGGCCGGGAAGGATGCGCCGGGAGCGAGCACGTCGGAGCGCAAGCAGGATACGGTGGGCGAGGTCTGGCAAGTCCACCCGAGGCCGGAGATGGAGGGGTTGGACAGGGCGGCGGGGAGTGCGTCGGTAACGGTAACGGTTCCGGTGGTGGGGAGTTGCGCGGAGTTGGTGACCGTAATCGTGTAGGAGGCGCGGGAGCCGGCCGGGAAGACGCCGGTGTGAACCTTCGCGATCGTGAGGTCGATGCGGTCGACCGCGGCGATGTCGGCGCCGAAATCGTTGTTGGGGTTGCTATCGCTCGCGTTGGCGACCTGGACCTGGTTAATGACCGACGTGGGCGCGGTGGCGGAGACGGCGACGGTGAGCGTAATGGCTGGATACGAGGCGCCGGGAGCGAGGGCGTCGGCGCGCGAGCACTGGAGCGGGGACAGAGAACAGGTCCAGCCGGAGCCGGAGATGGCGGTGGCTGTGAGCGCGGCCGGTAGGGTGTCGGTAACCGTGGTTGCGCCCGTTGAAGGCGCGGTGCCGACGTTGGCCACGAGAATCGTGAATTGGGCGCCGATTTGGCCGCGTTGGAAGTTGCCGGTGTGGGTTTTGTTGATGCTCAAGTCGGGCTTGAGGATAGTGGTGAGATCGCCCGCGGAGTTGTTGTTCGGGTTGGTATCTCCACCGCCCGTGACCGTCGCCTGATTTTGGACGAGGGTCGAGGAACCGATGGCGACGACAACTCCTACGGTGATGGTAGGGAAACTCGCGCCCGGGGCGAGCGAATCAGACCGGGTGCATTTCAGGGTTGGCAGGTCGCATGTCCAGCCCTGACCACCAAGCGAGGCGACGGTCATCCCCGTAGGGGGAATCTCGGTGACGGTGACGGGTCCGCTGGAAGCGGCGGAACCAACATTGGCGACCGCCAGGAAGTAGACGTGGGTCTGGCCCGCGGTGAAGTCGCCGGTGTGGCTTTTGGAAATGGCAAGGTCTGGGGCGGGAGTAGCACCGCCGAGAACAACCGTGTCGGTGGCAGTCACACCGTTGCCGTCGGTAACGGTATTGGTCATGACGTTGGGGGCATCCGGGGCCACGTCGACGAAGACATAGAGGGGCGGGAACGGGCCGTTGGTAACGGGAGCGCCCTGATAGATGCAACTGATAGGGTCGGTGATTTCGTCCGGCAAAAGGCACTCCCACCCACCTCCGGCCATGGAAACCAGCAGCAAGCCGGCGGGCAGGGTCTCGATGATAGTGGGATTTCCGGAGCCATTCACCTGAATCACGAACATGCGTTCGAAGTCGCCGCGGCGCCACTCGCCCGTGTGGCTCTTAGTGATCGAGGTCACGCCGGCCAGGCGAGGCTGGACGGAGACCTGTTGAGCGGCGGCGCGATAGAACCGGTCAGTGGCATTGTCGTTGTTGAGGTCGGCGTGCACTTCGCCCGGCGTGTCGAGGGTGAGGCCCTCGGCGGGGAGTGGCTCGGCGAAGGAGGCGTGGCCGTCGTTGGCCATGACGAAGACGCCGTCACGGCCGGCAAAGCGCACGGTGAGATGGGGCGAGAGACCCTGGTCGAGGACACCGATCGAGGCGGCAACGGCAGGGAGAGCGATCGGGGCGGGCTGGTTGTCGTCGAGCCAGAGCAACAGGCGCGGTTCACCGGCGAGCGCAGCCGCGATATCGAGGGCGCCGTCGCCGTTGAAGTCGGCGGCGGCGAGGCGGACGATGGGGGCGGGCGGGTGGAGGCGGCGGGTTGTCCGGAAGCTTTGGCCGTCGCCCGTGAGGACTTCGATCGGTTCGGAAGCCGCGCGGGGAGCCAGGATCAGGTCGGGGATGGAATCGGCGTTGACGTCGGTGACCAGGATGTGAATGGGCGCGGTGGCAGCGAAGTCGGCGCGGGTGGGGAAGTGACCGCTGCCGGAACCGTAAAGGATGGACAGGCCGGCTGCGGAACCGGCGGCGAGATCGGCATGGCCGTCGCCGTTGAAATCCCCGGGGGCAAGGGCGGTGGCACCGTCCACAAAGACTGTGGACGGCCCTCCGAGTTGGCCATCGCCCCTGCCGAGGCGGAGTTCGACGCCACGGGAGGTTCCGATGGCCGCGTCGTCGAACGAGTCGTTGTTGAAGTCGGCGGTAGCGAGACTGGTAATCTCGCCGTTCGCCGGGTACTGGGTTGATTCCGCCCACCCGCGCTTGCCGCGGCTGGCGCCGGTGACGATTTTCGTCCGGACTTTGCCGGCAGCGCCCCATTCGCCCACGCGCCGGACATGGGTTCCGGGGGGTGTGTAAACGCCAGGTTCAGCGCCGCCGGCGGGAAGCGTGACCATGCGGTTTGAGGAGTCGAAGACCGCAATGCGATTGGACCGCGCCGGTTCCTGAGCCGACGCCAACGCGGGCAGAAGCAGCAGGCAGCCAGTCAGATGCAGACTTGTGTGTTTCACGGTCAATTCCCTCGCAATCCCGGGCCCGGCGCCAAGGGCGCGAAGCGCGTTCACAAGCAGACTCGGAAAAAGCGGCGGACAAGTGTCAGCGAATTTCAGGAGATGGACGATGAGGAAAGGGGAGAGTGGCGAAGGCCCGGGCAAGCGGGCTTTGGAGGCACTCGTAAGCATTTGGATTGTCATGGTTTACGGTTAAGATGGAGGCAGGATGTGGCACAGTCCGGAGGCGACGGCCGTCTACGACGAGTTACGGAGAATCGCGGCTGTGCACCTGAGCCGGGCCGCCCGCCAGCCGAGCATTCAGCCGACGCAACTCGTGCACGAAGCATGGATTCGCCTGCACGACCGCGGCTGGAAGAGCAAGACGCACTTCCTTTCGCTGGCGTCGCGGGCCATGCGGATGGTGTTGGTGGATGCCGTGCGGGCGCGGATGGCGGCCAAGCGGAGCGGCGGCATGGAGCGGGTCACGTGGGGCCAAGGCTTGGAAGCGCCGGCTAGCATGCCGATTGAGGACGTAATCGCCGTGGACCGCGTGCTGAACCAACTGGAGTCGAAGGACAAGCGCAAGGCGCTGGTTGTCGAGATGCGGTTTTTCGGCGGGCTCGAGTTCGGCGAGATCGCCGAGGCGATCAACATCTCCGAGAGCACGGCGAAGCGGGATTGGGAGTTTGCGCGTACGTGGATGTTCGCGAAGCTGTCGGCGGGGCGGCTTGAGGGTGGGCGCTAGCGCGGCTGAGGGGCGCAGGCTTCGGCGAGCGCGCTCATCTTGTCGAAGGATGGTTTTACCTGCGGGCTGACGGGGATCTGCTTGGAGAGGGTAACTGTTTCGCGGGCCAACTGGCAGGCATTGGGCATCTCGCCCGCCGCTTGGTAGGTAATGGCGAGATCGGCCAGCGAGTAGACGATCTCGCGGCTGGCGCCGAAATGTTTCCGATCGGCTTCGTAGACGCGGCGGGCGATAGTGAGCGCTTCGCGGCCATACCGGATAGCCTCGGGGTAGCGGCCCCATTCGCGGTAAGCAAGGCCGAGGCGGTTGAGAGCGGCGGCCACGCGGAGCACGGCGACGGCGTTCTTGGGGTCTTCGGCTGAGATTTCCCGGCGCAGATGGAGAGTGCGGTTGAGGTAGGCGACAGCTTCCTGGTGGCGCTTGCCGCGGAGGGCAAGCATGGCCATCAGAAGGGCATCGGCGGCGACGCTGGAGCGGGCCGCGCGCGGATCCTTGAGGTAGCGTAGCTCATTGAGGCGGAGCGACTCGCGCGCGTGAATTTCGCTTCGGCCGTAGTCCTTGCTCCACCAGAGTTCGCTCGCCAGCCACTGGTGGGATTCGGCGAGCCGCTGCTGGCGGCTGGGATCGCCGGGATTGGCGTCGTGGAGTTTTTGCCGCAGTTCCAGGTTGCGGGAGAAGAAGGGGATGCCCTTCTCGCGGGCGGGGCTTTTGCTGTGCGCGTCCGCGAGTTGTTTGGTGACGACGGCCAGCCGTTCGAGGTCCTCGGCGGAGTCGGGGCGTTCGTTGACGAGTGTTTCGGCAAGACGAACGGCCTCCTGGCCTAACGGCAAGGCTTGAGCGGAGTCGGCACGGAGGTTGTAAGCGGCGGTGGCATAGTCCAGGGCGTCGACCAGGGTTTGTCTGGCCACGCGGTCGCGAGGATGGGAAGCTACGACGCGCCTGGCGATTTCAACGGCGCGGAGGGCGTGCTCGAGGGCATCCTGGGACCTGCCGAGGCTGGCGCCGCCATAGTCTTTGCCTTCGAGGTCGGCGAGGCGGAGGTAGCCGCGGGCGAGGTCGAGTTGAACGTCGGCGCTGGCGCTGGTGTCGGTGGCCAGCGTGTCGAGATAGGTGATGCTGCGGTCGACGATTGCTTTGCGGGCGGAGAGCGAACCGGGGAGATCGCGGACCTCGTCGTGGAGGTCGAACATGACGGCGCGGGCGAGTTCGCGGACCTGGTTGAAGCGGAATTCGGCGCGGCTGGCCTGCCAGAGCGCATAGGCAAGAGCGGCGACGAGGCTAAGGGCGGCGAGCGTGGCGGCGGCGACCGAATAGCGGTGGCGCGAGATGAATTTGCCCGTACGATAGGTCCAGGTAGGCTCGCGGGCTTCGATGGGGAGGCCGCCTAGGTAGCGCTCGACGTCGCGGGCGAACGCGCCGGCGGACTCGTAGCGGTTGGCGGGTTCGGCGTCGAGGGCTTTGCGGGCAATGGCCGCGAGGTCGCCACGGAGGGGGATGTCCCGGACAGCACGGCGGGCTTCATCCACCACCTGTTCGAGCGTGAGCCCATCCAGCCGCCGCGGCGGCTGACCGCCCAGAAGTTCGCAGAGCAGGACGCCGAGAGAGTAGATATCGGTCGACGTAGTGACCGGCTGGCCGAGGAGCTGTTCGGGGCTTGCGTAATTGGGGCTGAAGGCGCGGACACCGTGGGTTTGCTCGGCGCCGGCTTCGGGGTCGAGGATCTTGGCGATACCGAAATCGAGAAGCTTGACCTCACCCGCGGCGGTGACGAGGATATTCTCGGGCTTCAGGTCGCGGTGGACGACCAGGGAGCGGTGGGCGTATTGGACGGCCTCGCAAACGTCGAGGAACAGCTTGAGGCGGTCACGTTCATTCAGGGCGGTGCAGTACTCGGTGATCGGGCGGCCCTGGACATGTTCCATCAGCAGGTAGCGGAAGCCGAGCGCGGTGCGGCCCGCGTCGAGGAGGCGCGCAATCTGAGGGTGTTCGAGGCCGGCAAGGATTTGCGTTTCTGACTTGCGAACGTCCTGGGAAGACTGGAGAAGCACGACCTTGATGGCCACCTGCTTTTCGAAGTCGCCTTCGGTGCGGCGGCCGCGATACACGATGCTCATGCCGCCGCGGCCGATTTCCTCGACGGCGGTGTAGGGCCCGAAGGATTGCCCGGTGAAATCGAGCATGGGCGCCTGCAGAAACTCACCTTGATTCTGGCGCGCCCGCAGGAGTTGGAGCACCTCGTCGCGGACCTTGGGGTCGGTGGCGCAGGACCCGCGCACCCAGTCTTCGCGCTCGGCGGCGGGCAGCCGAAGCGCTTCTTCAAAGGCCCGTTCGACGCGGTCCCAGGTAGTCCCTGATTCCATTTGGAATGATGATAATTGATCGCAGAGGGGCAAGCGAATGGCCCTGCGCCGGGCTAAGGCCGCCGGATGCTATTTTGGGGGCACGGTATGAGGCGGCTTCCCGCGGAGTGGCGCAGATCCCTCGAGGTCGAAGCGGGTCGGTCGAAGTGGGTCAGCCTGCGCCCCGTCCCTCCGCAAAGTTTCGAAAAATGCTCTCCGCGTCCGAAGGAACGCTCAGAATCCCCGCACTCTGCCGCACCCCCACCATCCTAAACACCCAGATCCTCAACCTCCCACCGTACCCCATCGAGCGCTCCACACCTCCGTTTACCCAAGATGCGTAGATAACATCAGCAATTCTCAGCCCGCTACCCCTGAATCCGCCAATCAGACTTCATCAAGACTTGCCGTGGGACGGGTCAGCCTGCTGAAGCTCCCTATCCGACCCGTCCTTATGGCACGTTTGCCGCAACGCGGCCCGACATGCTCACCAATGCGGACTACCGCAACACTTCCGGCCCAACCTCACCCGAAAATGCCCGGACCGCCTGCAAGTTCTCCCCCTCTTCCCCGGCGAGCATCCCAAATCCGTCGGAATGTTCCCCTTGGCGGGCTTGGCGTCTTTGCGTGCGCCCCGCAATCCCGGACGGTATGCAGGAGCACATCGTACCACTGCGCCTTCCTAGGCGTAACGGCTCCTCGGCTTCCTCCCCCGTGCCTCGCCTTCCGAACACCACCGCCCAGTCCCCGTCGACTAGGTCCTTCCCTGTGGGGCGAGAGTTTTCCGCGGGCACCGCAATTTTTTGTTTTCACCGAATCTAAAAAAGTCATTCACAACTAATTGCAAAATTATTTTTGCCCTCTTTTCATCGTTTTATACGAAATCAATGATTCAACTTCGCAAACCCCTCTGCCACAATCAGGTCAGATAGGGCTGCCGTGCCCTCTCTGCACTCCACGCTCCGTCCCGGCGTCTCTTCGAGTGGTTTTCTCGGGCTTCTGAATTCTGGCTCCTGACTCCTGACTCCTGTCTTATGAAACTTCGTATCTCTCACAAAATTCGCGCCGCGCGCCGCCGCGCACAAATCCCGGCCCCGGCCACTCTCTCCACCGATCTCCTCGCCCAGGTCCTCTATCCCTCCCCCACCCTCACCCTCGAATGCCGCGATGCCTTTCAACGTCTCGTCGACGAGACCGTATCCTTCTTCCAGCCCGCCAACTGCCACGAGGCCGCCTGCTGCGACGACATCGCCCACTTCCGCTGGGCCATCGACCGCGCTAAGTCCGTTCAGACTGCCGCCCTCGAACTCACCATCACCGGCATGCAGTCAGACCTCGACAGCTCGTATTCCAACCTCACGAACCCCGCCCGTATCAGCCTCGCCTCCGCCAGGTTACTCAAGGACTCCAAACTCCTTCCCTATCTCGACCGCCATCTCGCCCAGCTCTCCGCTCGCCTCGACGAGAGCCTCAACCGCATGGCCTTCTATCGGAATTTGCAAAACGAAAAAAACGCCAATTTCGCGCAACTCCCCTCGAATCAAGCGGATACTTGCAAAAACGCGATTTCTGAACCGTCTCCGGAGGAACAACCCTCCTGATGTCAATCGCTTACTTGAATTTTCAAGGTGCTTGCACCACCAATTTTCAACAACTTACTTGTCCGCCGAAGCCTTGGCGTAGGCCGGTGCTTGTCCGCCGAAGCCTTGGCGTACGCGGAACAGCTCCAAACAGAAAGGAACTAACCATGCCTTGCATGCCGCATTTTCACGATCATTTCATTCCGTCCCCCGATATCGTCCTCCGCAAAAAGGACGACACACCGGCTGCCGCCGGGCCCACTGGCCCACAACCGTGCTGCCACGAGGCAGAAGCCAGGCTCCAGAAGAGATTCGACAAAATCATGGATACCGTCATTCAGACCTTGTTGCCGTTTCGTGAAGCCTACCAGGCTGTGCGTAACGCGCTCGTCGCCTTGGCTGCCCAGGAACAGCAGGCGGTTCCCGAACCTCAAGCCGCCTGATCAGGGCCGAACCACGGCGAACGGCTCAGTCTCACTACGGAGCGCAGGATACGTATGCTTAAACAGTACATTCAGAGCTTTGACGAGAGCCACACTGAGTCCGATACCGTCGCCTTCGCGCGCACCATGCTCGGCTTCCACCCGGACCCGATCCAGGCCCAGGTGCTGGATCCGAACATCCAGCGCGGCATCCTCAATTGCTGCCGCCAGTGGGGCAAGTCCACCACCCTTGCCGTCAAGGCCGTACACCACGCGTTCACGCATCCGAAGTCGCTGACCATCTGTATCTCCCCTTGTGGACGCCAGTCCACC
>JAEUQD010000386.1 GCA_016789925.1 Bryobacterales bacterium
GGAGGGTGGGAGGGCGAAGGGGTCGACGCCGGTCGCGCGGCGGAAGAGGCCGGAGAAGTTGGTGGCCCAGGGGATCTTCTCGCCCGTTTCGCTGACGTAGCCCCGGACGGGTCCGTAGGAGAAGCGGAGGGTGAAGGTCGCGTCGGGATAGTCGTCGGTACCGTAAACGGCGAAGCGAGCGGCGGCGATTTTGGCGGCTGAATCGGTGATGACAGCTTCAACCTTGTCCTGGTAGCGTTCGCGGAGGCTGCGGGCTTCGGGGTCGAGGGCGCGGACGAGGCGGATCATGCCTTCGTCGGACTGCTGGGCGGCCTGGGGATCGTTGGCGAGGCGTTTGCGCTGGGCTATGTCTTTGAGCTTGCTGGAATTGACATAGCCGGCGGCGGCCTGAAGGGGGGACTGGCCGTTGAGGAGCTTTTGGACGAGGGGGTCGGCGGCGCCGAGTTCTTTTTCGAGGAAGGAGAGGTAGTTGGCGAGGGCGGCGATCTCCATCGAGTCGTAGAGGGGCGCGGTGGAGTACATGCTTTGTTCGAGGCTGGGGAGGGCGGGGTCGACGTACTCGCGGAGGCGCTTGGCGTCGGGCTTCTGTTTTTCCTGGCCGTAGCGGTAGATGTGGCGGGCGAGCGTGAAGAGTTCCGAACCGCGGGCGGGGAGGCGTTCGAGGAGGTAGTAGCGGATGTAGAAGGGGCGGAGGTCGGCGTAGGCGGCATCGACCTGTTTCCAGGTGGATTCGAGTTGGGATCGGGCCTCGGCCTGGGTGGCGAGTTTGGCGAGGAGGTTCTTCTCTTCGTCGCGTTTGCGCGCGATGAGTTCGGGGTCTTTGAGGCCGCGGTAGAAGCCGGAGTAGGCCTTGAAGCTGTTCTGTTGGGAGCCGAGGTTTTCCTGGGCGATGCGACGGTTCTCGGGGCTTTCCTTACTGTAGGCGAGGAGGGTGTCGATGATGGATTGGAGGTAGCGGAGGACCATCGGGTAGGAGAGGTCGCGGGAGAACTCGAGTTCGGACATGGTGGCGAGGCGGCCGGTGGTGCCCGGGTGGCCGGAGACGAAGGTGAGTTCGCCGTCGCGAGCCCCGGTCTTGCTCCACTTGAGGTAGTTGGGGGTCGCGGCGGGCTTGCCGTTCTCGTAGGCGCGGAGGAAAGCGAAGTCGAGGCAGTAGCGGGGGTAGGTGAAGTTGTCGGGGTCGCCGCCAAAGGCCGCGATGGCGATTTCGGGGGCGAAGACGAGGCGGATGTCGGTGTACTTCTTGTAGCGGTATAGGTGGTAGAGGCCGCCGGAGTAGAGGGTGACGACGTCGCAGCGGTCTTTGGTGCGGTCGCCGCACTCCTTCTCGATGGCGGTCATGGCGGCTTTCCGCTTGTCGCTGGCGGCGGCGAGAGGGGTGCCGGGGGGGACGGCTTGCTTGACCTGGGGGGTGACGTCGGAGATCTCGATGAGGATGTTGACTTCGAGATCGGGGCAGGCCTTTTCGTCGGCGGATTTGGGGGCGTAGAAGCCCTGGTTCATGTAGTCGTGCTGGGCGGAACTGACCTTTTGGATGCAGTCCATCGCGACGTGGTGATTGGTGAAGATGAGGCCGTTGGGGGAGACGAAGGAGCCGGAGCCGCCGTTGTTGAGGCGGATGGAGGCGGACCGGAGGCGGTCGAGGAAAGGCTGGGTAAGCTGGAAGCCGTACTTGTTCTGGATGCGGGTGACGGGCGGCTGATTAAAGAGCCACAATCCTTCGTCGGCGGTGGCGGCGGCGGTAAATGCCAGTACATAGAGGATGGCGCGCATGACTTCCTTCCTATTATCAGACGTCGAGAGGGCTGAGTCGTTCCGACACAGGTGTGTCGAAAAGTCTTGACACACCGGCGCAGGCTTGGTAGGGTAAGAAATTGGTTTGTAACCTGTCTTGCGGCCAGCCCCGAGCATTAAGATGCCGCAAGAACTGCATTCGGTCCAGTAAGTAGCATTTCCGGATGGCTTCTCGTTGAGACGCCACACGGGAGCACTTTAAGCGATGAAGCAGCACTATTTTATCCTCGTCCTCGCGCATTCTTTCCACGGCCGTCTGCGCCGGCTGCACATACCGCACCAGGCTGTCTATGTTGTTCTAGCTCTAGCAGTTCTAGGAGCATTTTCAGTGCTGGGAATGGCCTCCAGCTACGCCCGGATGGCGTGGAAGGTCGCCAACTACAACTCTCTTCAAACCCAGTTCGATACCCTCCGGGGCAAATACCAGCAGTTGCAGAAATCGGCTGATCAGACCAATGAGCAGCTTGCCACCTTGCAGGTTTTTGCGTCTGAGGTTTCCTTGGCTTACGGCGTCAAGCGCCAATTGGAAGGTCCACCGGATATTTCCGGAGAAGGTCCACTGCTGCCGACGTTCAACGAATCCATCGAGCAATACAACTTTTTAAAGAGCGCGACCTTTTCACGAACCTTCCACAAGTATCCGAAGGCTTGGCAGGCAAACGTTCGACCCTCCCTCTGGCCGATTCATGGCCGTCTCCTTTCCAGTTTTGGCCGCCGTACGGACCCGTTCTCCGGAGAAGGCGCCTTCCACGCGGGCGTAGACATTTCGGCGCGGACCGGAACCCCGGTGAAGGCGGCGGCGGATGGCATTGTGGCTCACGCGGACTGGTCCGGGGCCTATGGGCGGTTGGTGGTGGTCGACCATGGCGGTGGGATGCACACCTACTATGCGCACCTGTCTCGGATCGATGTGATCCCGGGGCAGGAGATCCGGCGGAACCAGTTGTTGGGGGCCTCCGGCGCGACCGGGCGGGCGACTTCGCCGCACCTGCACTACGAAGTCAGGCAGAACGGTACACCCATCAACCCGTACGTGTTTTTGGCGCGCTCCTCGACTGGCGAAACCGCCGCTCGCGATTTACCCTTTTAGATTGAGACGGAATCGCCCGTAAACGGAGACTGGCTCGAGCCGTCCCTTTCCGCGGGTTCAAGGAGGCACCGTGAACTATCGGCAATGGCGGCTTCTGGCTGCCGGTCTGGGTTTGGTTTTGCTGACTGGGGCATATGTTCGGACAAGCGCGGTCCCGACGCTGACGCGGTCGGCGCAGGCGTTTCTCAGCTCCCTCACGGAAGACCAGAAGAGACAGGCGACCTTCCAGTTCCAGGATGACGAGCGGTTGAACTGGCACTTCATCCCGAAGGAACGGAAGGGGTTGACGCTCGGTCAGATGTCGCCCTTTCAACGTCACCTGGCGACTGCACTGCTGGCGTCAGGGATGTCGCAGGCGGGCGTGATCAAGGCGACGACGATCATGAGCCTGGAAGAGGTCCTGCGGCTGGTGGAGAAGGACACGAAAGGCCGGCGCGATCCGCTGAAGTATCACTTTTCGGTGTTCGGCGAGCCGTCGGAAACGGGGACGTGGGGGTACCGGATTGAAGGCCATCACATGAGCTTGAACTTCACGGTCCATGGCGGAAAGGTGTCGGCGGGTCCGATGTTCTTCGGGGCCAATCCGCACGAGATCCGGGAAGGTCCGCGGAAGGGGCTGCGCGTGCTGGCGGCGGAAGAGGATTTAGGGCGTGACCTGGTCATGTCGTTGGACGCGGCGCAGCGCAAGACGGCGACCGTGGCGGAAGTGGCGTATAAAGACATCCTGACGGAAGCGTCGCGGAAAGCGGCTTTGCAGGGGCAGCCGAATGGATTGCCGGTCGCGAAGATGAACGCCAAGCAGCGCGAGTTGCTGAACCGGGTGATTGACGAGTATGTCATGAACGTGCCGGATCAGATCGCGCAGTACCGGCGGGAGAAGATCAAGAAGGCGGGGAACCTGTATTTCGCGTGGGCGGGTCCGGTGGACAAGGGCGCGCCGCACTACTACCGGATTCAGGGTGCGACGTTCCTGATCGAGTACGACAATACACAGAACGAGGCCAACCACTCGCACACGGTGTGGCGCGAGATTGACGGCGACTTCGGCCTGGATCTGCTCAAAGAGCATTACCAGGCCAGCCACACGCGCTAGGCACGCAGCGGGCTCAGCGGGAGCCGGTCGCGGGTGCGAGAGAGAAGTTGACGTCCACCGTGGTCTCCACGGAAACCGGCGCGCCATGGAGCACGGCGGGTGAGTAGAGCCATTTCCTTACCGCATCGACGGCGGCCGGGACC
>JAEUQD010000454.1 GCA_016789925.1 Bryobacterales bacterium
GCGCGGCACGTTGGAGAATCCATCGCCATATTCGACAAGCCAAAGTTCCTTGCCAGTGGCAGGGTCGTAGGCGACCGTCTGATGGCCGCCCGTGCTTATCAACTGGTCGCCCTTCGGCGTCGAGATCATCAGCGGCGTGGAGAATGCCATGTGGGCTGGCTTCGGACGGTCGGTCCTCCACCTGACTTCGCCGGTCCGCTTGTCCAGCGCAATCACGAACTGCACGTCGGCGCCGTCACAACTGAAAATGAGCAGATCACGATACAGCACGGGCGACCCGCCGGCTCCGTGAATCCAGTTGTATTTGGCCTGATAGCGCCAAACCACTTCCCCGGAGGTTTTTACTGCCGCCGTCGCCAGGCCGAAGTGCACATACACCATGTCCTCCTCGAGAACCGGCGTGGGCGAGGCAAAGGAGTTTTTCGCATGGGCAGCCGGCAGGTTGTCGAGCCGGAAAACCTCAACATCGAGCCCTGGTTTGCCCGTGCCGAGATCGAACGAAAGTAAGCGCAAGCTCCGCGTTTTGCCATCCTCAGTGGCCGTCGTCAGCCAGACGCGCCCGGCCTTCACTACAGGAGATGACCAGCCGCGCCCCGCGACGGGTGTTTTCCAGACGACGTTCTTCGACTCCCCCCAAGTCACCGGCAGTCCGGTTGCCGGGGAATGTCCCTGCCCGGTCGGTCCGCGGAACTCGGTCCAATCCTCCGCGCCGGCCGCCAGGGCGCTCCACACCAGTAATGTCGTGACCCGCATCAGAATGAAGGATATCAGCGCGAATGCTACGATGAAACGCGGTGACCTATCTCACGTACTCCGGCAACCGGATTGTTGGCGTGGAATTGCCCGGTAATTCCTCAGTCATCTATCCGCCGCCGGCGATCCCCGGCTTCCAGCGCGAGCAGTTTCCCGACTTGGTTAAGCAGGCGTTTGAAAAGCCTGTCGGCATGGCGCCGCTGAAGAGCCTGGTCGATGGCAACTCCCGCATTCTCATCGCTTTCGACGACAATTGCCAGCCGTTTCCTCCCACCGCGCGGCCGGACTTCCGGCAGATTGTGCTCGAGACGCTGTTACCGCTGCTCTACAGCTATGGGGTCGAGAAGAAGAACATCCACCTGATGTGCGCGGTCGCTCTTCACCGCAAGATGAAAGAACACGAGCTGCGCTTCATGGTTGGCGACAAGGTGATGAGCGAATTTTTCCCGAACCAGCTCACCAACTTCGACGCCGAAGCTCCCGACGAGATGGCCAATCTCGGCAAGACAGACCACGACGAGGAGGTGGAAATCAGCCGGTTCGCCGTCGAAGCCGACCTCGTCATTTATGTGGATTCGGTACAGATTCCCCTGAACGGCGGGCACAAATCGGTCGGCGTAGGACTGGCCGGCTATAAGACGATTGCTCACCACCATTCGCCGCACTGCACGGCGGAAGTTCCCCACGTCATGCAGCCGCACGGTTCGGAGATGCACAACTCGATTGAACGCATCAGCCGTGTTGTCCAGAAGCATTGCCAGATCATGGTGCTTGAATTTGCCATGAACAACGCTACCTACCCAGGGCACTCCGCCTACCTGGGTAAACCAGCGGACCGCTGCAACTGGCTGGAACGAACCCTCAAATCTACGGCGCCGACGACGTTCTCACTCCTGCCGGAACCGGTCTGCCGCCGGATTCTGCGCGCCGTCCCCGGCGCCTATGAACCCCTGGCCATCACGGCGGGTTCCATTGACGGGGTCCATCCGATTACGCTCCAGAAGCTGAAGGAGCAGTTGATGGTCGAGGTTCCGCGCCAGTTCGACACCCTCGTCTTCGGATTGCCGGATCTGTCGCCTTACGCGATTGACGCGCGCGTCAACCCGGTGCTGGTCGTCAGCGACGTTCTGGGTTACGTCTTTAACTGGTTCTACAACAAGCCAGTTGTAAAAAAAGGCGGCACTGTGATCATCGTCAATCCGGTGACCGAAGTCTTCCACCCCGAATATCACGTCGCCTACCGACTCTTTTACGACGAAGTCCTCGCTGCCACGCAGGACCCCTTTGAGATGCAGAAGCGCTTCCAGGAGAAGTACGCCTACGACCCGCATCTGCGCGACTGCTACCGCAACCGTTACGCGCATCACGGCTTCCATCCGTTCACGGTCTGGTATTGGGCCACCTATCCGCTGACCAGATATCTCTCGCAGGTGATCATGGTGGGGCCGAAAGACGACCGGTCAGCCCGGCGGTTGGGCGTTTCGTGGGCGCCGAACATCCGCGAGGCCTTGGCCATGGCGCGCAAGAACAGCGGTCACGACGACGTGGCGGCCCTGACTATCCCCCCGTTCCTGTACGCGAACGTCAAATCCTAGTACGGCTAACCCCCATTTTTTCAGCTCATTACATTTGAATTCGTGGTAATCTATTGCCACCGCGGCTGAAGGTGAGCCTCGGAGAGAACTTCACCAGGTGTAAAGGAACTCAACATGTTCAAAGAATTCCGCGAGTTTGCCCTCAAGGGCAACGTGATGGATTTGGCAGTTGGCGTCATCATCGGGGGCGCGTTCGGGGGCATCGTGAACTCCCTCGTCAACGACATCATCATGCCGCCGGTCGGCAAGATGTTAGGCGGCCTGGATTTCAAAGATTACTTTATCCAACTGGGCGGGGACGCAGCCCTCCAGACGCTGGACGCCGCCAAGAAAGCCGGTGTTCCGGTAATCGCCTACGGTAATTTCCTCACTGTCTTGATCAACTTCCTGATATTGGCGTTCATCATCTTCATGATGGTGAAGACAATGAATTCGATGAAGCGCGCGGAAGCCGCCGCGCCTCCGCCGCCGCCACCCGAGCCACCCCGCTCCGAGGTTCTGTTGGCGGAAATCAGAGACCTGCTGAAGAAGTAGCTACTACTTCTTGGCTGCGGGTTTGGCGGGGGCGGCTGCCGGTTTGGCGCCCCCCGCCTGCATTTCCTTCACCAGTGCTGTCACTTCCTGGAGCACCGGGTCGAGCGACTCGAAATACTTCTCTTGTCCTCCCTTGTACTCCCAGTCGTTCCGGATCCAACCGTTGGCATCAATGAGGAACAAGTGAGGAAAAGTCGCCTGTGACTTTTGTGGGGTTAGTTTCAGATACGAACCGATCATCTGGCCGCAGTCGAACAGGACGGGTGTCTTCACGGCGAAGTTGGCGATAAACTGCCTGACGTTGTTCTGGTTGTCCGGGGGAACGACAATGCTCAGAATCTGAACTTTGTCGGGGAACTTCTGCCGGATCGTCTCAAAAATCCTATGCGAAGATCCGCATACGGGACACGCCGTCTGGACGATATCGAGCAGGATGACCTTGCCGCGATAGTCGGCCAGGTCGTGATAGTTCACATTCAAATCAGGAAGGGTAAAACCAGGGGCCCGGCGGCCAGACAACTCACCAGCCGGGAAAGCCGGGAAAACCATTGCTCCGAACAGCAGGACAAAGGCCAAACAACGCATGATTCCTAGGCTAGCATGACAACTTGAGAGTACTTGGCGCGGCTGGGCACTAACTCCATGGATGGGTCTCCGCGAGCCGCTG
>JAEUQD010000515.1 GCA_016789925.1 Bryobacterales bacterium
GGCCAGTTCGTCGGCACCCGGGGACAATCCCGTCGCCTCGAAGGCGTCGCCATCCGCCTCACCGGCGTCAACGCCGCCAACTTCGACATCTTCTACATGGCCCACCTTCAGGGCATCGGCGACACGGCCGTGGGAATGAACGGCGAGTTCGTCGGTACGCGCGGGCAGTCCCGGAGGCTCGAAGGTCTCAGCGTCTGGCTCCTGCCGAAGTTCGAAAGCAACCTCCGCGGCCTCGTCCACCTCCAGGGCATCGGCGATGTCCTCCAGCCACGGATGAAGTTCGCCGGAACACGCGGCCAGTCGCGCCGCCTCGAAGGCTTTCAACTCAATCTCGACCCGCAGATCCCCAATCTCAGCCTCGAGTATATGGCCCACCTCCAAGGCATCGGCGATACTGCGTTCACCGCCGAAGGGAACTTCGTCGGAACACGCGGCCAGTCGCGCCGTCTCGAGGGCTTTGCCATCCGGCTCACCGGAACCAGGGCCAACGAGTTCCAGATCTTCTACATGGCCCATCTCCAAAACACGGGCGACACCGCCGTTGTGAGTGACGGTCAGTTCTGCGGTACCCGTGGCGAGAGCCGCCGCCTCGAAGGCATGCGAGTCTGGGTCAAGAAGAGGTGATTGTCACCGGCGAAGTTCGGTTTGCCGAACCGCCCCGGTTACCAGCCGGGGCGGTCGCCCACGTGCGGTTGCTCGACACCACCTACGCCGATGCCGCCGCGAAAGTGGTTGCCGAACGGAAGCTGACGGATATCGCCGGGGAGTCGTTTGAGTTCGCTCTCGAGGCGTCCGACATCGACCCGCTCCGGCGATATACCGTCAGCGTTCATATTTCCGCCCAGGGCGGGAACCGCATCCAGCCGGGCGATTATCTCAACACCCAGGACTACCCCGTCTTGACCCGTTCGTATCCTAGCCGGGTTTCCGTGATAGTGTCCCGGGTCCGGTAGGCTCGATCAGCGGACGAACCGCGCCGCCAGTGTGCCTTCCGCGACAATCCGCCCCGTCATCGCGGCTTCAATCGCCTGGCGGGTTGCTTGCGCGGGCAGTACGTTCAGCGTCGCAACGTTCAGCGCCACTACGCGGAACGTATACCGGTGGCTCTGTCCGGGTGGCGGACACACCGGGAAGTAGGTTGTCTGGCCCGCCTCGTTCCGGCCCACTCGCGCCCCTGCCGGCACTCCACCGGCCGGAATCGTGCGAATGTTCGCGGGAATGTCATAGACGATCCAATGCACGAAATTCCCCGCGTCCGGATCGAGCATGATCAGCGCGTAGCTCTGCGTATTCGCCGGACCCGCCGTCCACGTCAAGCTCGGTGACTGGGGTTGCGCCGGCGCGCCCACAAAGCATGTGTGTGCAACGGGAATCGCGCCACCTTCCGTGATGGTTGGACTCGTCACGGTCAAGCTTCCCGCACCTCCCCCGCCCGTCGGCATCTCGCGTTTGAACGCTACCTGTTTGCCCGTCCCAAACGACGCGGATGTCAACCCGATGTCGATGCCTGTCGCGGTGAACGTCCCCGCCCCCCCTGCCCCGCTCAACATCAGGGTTCCTGTTGGAATCCCTTGCAGGACGCCGGAAACCGGTAGGCTGGCGAAGACCTCCGCCGGAACAGTGAACTCCCCCACCGACGTTCGCTGCACGCAGACGAAGCCCGCTCCCGCTGCGCCGCCTTCCGCCAGCGACCCTCCCACGATCGTTGTAAACCCGTTGGGATCGCCACCGCTCCAACGTAATGTCGGTGGTGTCAGGATGCCTGTCAGTGCGTCGCGGTTCGTCCAGACCAACCTCGGCGGCACCGTGATGCTCGCCGTAAAGGCCCCCACGTCCGGCCCGCCCGCTCCCGTGATCGTATGGTTACCGGGTGTCAAATAGGCGCCGCCGGTATTGAGCGTCGCGTTGTAGGTGCCGCCGGCATTCCGGTTGATCGTACGCGCTCCATTGGGACCATTCAGATTCAGTGTCCCTCCGGCGTTGAGAAACAACGGCGCCACCGGGTCGACTGCGACCCCTTCCTGTGTCAGGGCGGATACCGTGCAAGCGCCCATTGTTGAGAACCACGCCGGCGCGCTCGCCGCCACCAGCCCAGCCGGATCGTACCGCTGAAACGCCCCCGTTGCCGTCTCCGTGTCAATCGCGCCGGCGGCCGTCTGCAAGCTATTACTGCTCAAAGACAACATTCCATAACGTAACCCCGCGCTCTGCGCCCCTGCCAGTTTGCCGGCGAAAAGCCCGTCCGCATCCGAACACACACCACCTTCGGCGCTGATCGACATCGTCACGAAGTTGCTCGGTACGCCTTCCACAACAACCACCACCGGAACATAACATCCGGTTACACCCTCAGGTATTTCGAAGGCGATCTGGTCCAGTCCCGCGCAACAGCCCGACCGGCCCCGATACACGACTCGCGCACTCCGCCCGCCTACCAACACCGTCACGTTCACGCCCGCCATGTCTCCCGGCAGCGGTCCCCCCGCTTCGTTCCCCATCACCGGCGCCAGCCCCGTGCCCCAGATGATCCACGTATCGTTCGCCTTCGCGCTCGCAAACAGCGTGTTCACCACATTGGCTGGATCGGTAAAGATCCCAGGGCCGCTCCCCGCCTGGTTTAACGCAAAAATCCCAAATGCATTGCGCACAATCCGCACCGGGAACGCCGCACTCGTCTGGTTATTGAAGGTGACCGTCAGCCCCCCTGTTCCTTCCGGCGCGTTCGACGGCACAATAAAAGCCACCTGTCCGGCCAGCGTGTAGACCATCAGACAATCGACCTGCGTGCCGCCGACCGTAATGCGCACCGATGTCCCAGCCATCGATGTCTGCAACGGGAATGACGTCACAATCGCCAGCGACGCCGGCCCCAGGTTCGACCCGATGGCCACCCCCATCCCTCCTCTGGCCAAGCCGCCATTCGGCAGGCTGTTGTGAAGATAACTGGCGGCGTTGGCGGCAGACCGGACAACAGGTTGTCCCATAACTGCCAACGCGGAACACAAGCCCAATAACACAAGACGCAACATCGTCATAAGTCTTGGCTTCCCTCCCGGCCAACGGTAGTATACACCCAACCGCCGCCACGCGGCGCTACACTATC
>JAEUQD010000539.1 GCA_016789925.1 Bryobacterales bacterium
CCTCATCGCGGTTATCCCGCGTCCGGCCAACACTTTGCGAAACGAAATCAGGTCTTCCTGGGCGCTGACGCCGTGCTCACTTTGCCCCACGAAATCACCTGTCTCGCCGTAGCACGCCAGATCGCCGCCTGCACCCCCGCCGGGCTGTATGTCGACTCCCGCCTTGTCCACAAAGGCCCCGTCTATGCGGCGGCCTGGAACGGCGACATTCTACATTTTTCGACAGTATCCGGAATTCACCGCCTGCTGCGAAACGAAATCAACCTGCTTCTCCCCTTCGCCGAACCCGTCGAATCCCTCGCCGTGCATCCGGACGGCAAGGAGATCCTTTTCTCGGCCGGCAAAGCCCGCACGCAGATCTGGGCTCTCCAGCCCTGAACCTCCGAATCTCGATCCGGAGGAAAAGCGCGCTGGTTGCGTTCTTGCGCTCGTTGACTGACGTCGTCAAAGATGGTTATGAATGACCACCGCCGAATACACTGCCTGGACCCAGCCTAACGACGCCAACGCCCTCGGCACCCTGTTCGGCGGAAAACTGATGCAGTGGGTGGATCTGGCCGCCGCCCTCGCCGCCTCCCGCCACGCCCGCGCGCCGGTCGTCACCGCGTCAGTCGACTATATGACCTTTCTCCGCCCCGTCCATATCGGACAATTGGTCCTGCTCAAAAGCACGGTCAACCGCGTCTTCAAGACCTCGATGGAAGTCGGCGTCAAAGTGTGGGTGGAAGACATGCGCACGGGCGAGACCGCTCACGTCTCATCCGCCTATCTGACGTTTGTCGCCATCGATGTCGCCGGAAAACGCGTGGCGCTGCCCCAGGCCGTACCGGAGACCGACATCGAGAAACGACGTTGGGAACACGCCGGAGAACGCCGGGAATACCGCCTCCAACTCCGGCAGCGCGCCCTGGACCGGGAAAAAGGCTAGAGACTCCTACTCCGCCTTGTACATGTACTTGATGCTGGCTTTGTAAATCACCGTCTTACGGCCATCCTCGCTCAGCATCCGGATGCAGTGCTTGTCGTACCAGTCCATCGACCCCAGGATTTCCTCGCCGTCCCGCAAGACCACCACCATGTGCGTCTTCATCTGCACCTGTTTGGCGTAATAGAAGTTCTCCGCATTGGTCTGTTCCGGCGGCCCGCCCGGTGGCTTCCGCTGCGACGGAGGCATCTCCCGAGGCCCGTGCTGTTCCCGTTTGGCTTCCATCTTCTCTTTCAACTCATTTAATGACGGACGTATGAGACGGCGGTTACTGGCCTCCATCGGGCGCTCCTTTTTGTGGTAAGGGTGACCGGATGAGTCTCAGAACCCCGAGCCGGTACACAAGTGTGAATGAAACCTTTCTCTTTGGATAACACACCGCACCCGAGGGGGCAACTCACTGCACACCAGCCGCGGCGCGCAATTCAAGCACGAGAGCGTCCAGGGCGATACTTTTTTGGATGTTCCGGCGCAGCATGCTCATCAGTTCGTCGGTCCGCAACACTGCCTGCCGCAGCCACTCGAACGAGACCGACTGTGCCATGGCTCCCAGCGGCCCACGCAGATCGATATTACGCACCCGGCCCACGCCCTCCCGCAAATGCAGCATGTCCTCCAGCAACAGATAGAGGATCTTCAGATACGATTCTAACTTCTCCGAGCGCGCCAGCGCCACTTTCTCCGCCTGCGCCGCCCACACGGAAAAGGCCGCCTTGCCCGAAGCCGCCTCAATCAGGGTTTTCATCGCCTCGCGCCGCTTGTCGTAAGCCGCGAGGTCGAAGGAAACCGCCAGGCCCGGCGAACCCGCCGCAAGTGCCACTCGCCTGTCGGCATCGCTCAAACCACGTACGCGTGCAAACGCCTCCATCTCGTCGTCGGCCAGCGGCGCCAAGTGCACCGGCACCGACCGCGACCGGATGGTCGGAAGCAAATCGTAGGGATTCTCCGCCGTCGCCAGCAGAATCAGGTACGGCGGAGGTTCCTCGAGCGTCTTC
>JAEUQD010000576.1 GCA_016789925.1 Bryobacterales bacterium
AAGGCAGGCGATATCTATCTGCGGTCGTTACTGGTGCAAAGCGCGCATTGCGTGCTGCGCCAACATGCACCCGACACGGCGCTGAAACGATGGGGGCTGAAGCTGTGCGAACGCGGCGGCGCCAACGCGAAGAAGCGGGCGATCGTTGCGGTGGCGCGGAAGCTGGCGGTGTTACTGCATAAGTTATGGATGAGCGGGGAGTCGTTTCGGCCGTTTCCCGGACGCTAACGGAATCGAGCGAATGGACTAACGAGTTTCTGTACACCTGCTGAAGACCGACGAGTTGGAGACTGCGCGGTCGGCCTTAGCCTGGCGGTGCAAACCATCAAGGCGTGACTCAGATAGCAGCTCCTCCTCTCAACCTGAAAAGTACCGGACCTTAATACCTGAATTATGCGCAGATTTCCCCGGGTAGGCAGCCTGACCGCCTGATGTGATGAGCCGCGTCGAGATCGGTTTCGCTCGTTTCAGTTCCCTTCGTATCTGATCCGGTGTTCCTCCATTTGTAAGTGGTTGTGTGCTCGACTCATACCGTGCATAGAATTCTATGCGCGGCGCTTCAGCAACGCAGGGCGGCGGAGATTACGGGCAGATATCCGTCGGCGCTGGCAGCGATGGCTCGCAAGCGCAGCATCAGACGGTCGAAGAGGGACTGCTCGGCGTAATGATCGCTGTAGCTGATGCCGATGCGTCCGGCATGTCGCCAGATGCGCGCCGCCAGGAACAGGAACCGGAGCCGCGAAGTGGCGAGCGTGGTGTGTCCGAGCGTCTCCAGCGTGGCCTGTTCTTCCCGGTTGAACAGCATCAGCCAGCAGTTAAGGTTGTAAGCCAGCATGGCGAGTTGGAAGAAAATGCAGTTCATCGCCCATCGGCCCGAGGGATGGTCCGCCATGCCGGCATCGTTTTTAGCTTCCTTGATGAGGTTTTCCGCGCCCGCCCGCTGGTTGTAGAACCACGTCAGCAGGGCGATCCCCTCGCGCATGTTCGTGACGAATACGCGGTAGCTGTACTCCGGCGTGTCGAACAACTGATATTGTTCGGGCTGCCCTTCCGCCGTCGCTGCCTTCTTCTTCTCGTAGCGCAGGGCGATGAAGCGGTAGGCTTGGTCCCAGCCCTCCGGCTGATATCGGAACTCGCACTGCCCATCGGCATCGGTTTTGGGCGAACCCGTCCATTGGGCGGCTCTCAACTCGTCGATCAGTCGCGAGGTCTTCCGCGCCGAGAGGATGAACTGCACGCCCGCCTTCGCATAGGCCTGCACCGCTTCGGCACAGTAGAAGCCGGAATCGGCGCGCGCGCACATCGTCTCTATCCCTTTCGGTAAAGCCGCGAACACGCTTTCCAGATGCCGCGCGATCTGGGCGCCCGTCGGCCGGTCCCCATTGCGCAATTCCCCACCGATGTATTCCCGCGTTTCGGCCAGAAACGTCAGCATCGGCTGGTAGCTTTTCTTGCCTTTGTTCTTGGGGTTATACCCTTTCCGCCCGCCCATCTGATGACCGAACAACGTATTGACCGTGGTGTCGGTGTCCAGCGGGATGGTCTTCAGATCCACATGGGCGGTCTGCCAGACCCGCTGCCGCAGGATCTGCTGTACCCGCAGGAGTCGCCCCGCCATGCTCAGATGCAACGCGGCCAGAAAGCGCCAGAACGTGCATTGCGGCGGCACTCGCGGCACCTTCAAAATTCCCGTCAACATCGGCTCGCGCTCCACAAAGCGCAGATGATTCAGCCGCGAAAACCCCACATACAGCACCAGCACCATGCCCAGCACGAATCGGTACGCCGGCATGGCCCGCGTCCGCCGCCCAATCGTGAGCGTTTCCTCCAGCAGTTGCTGGAAACCGAGTTTCTCCAGCATGGTGGCCACGGGCAGCAGGCCACCATACGCAGTCAGATTCCGCCCCGAGAAGTCATAGGGCGTGGAAGCCCCGATTTTCAAGGGCTCTGCCACAACCCGTTGAACGCCTTGTCTGGCGGATGTTTTGTCGCTATCCTCTTTGGTGTTCTTCACCTTTTGGGTGACTCCTGAGAATGAGTCGGCCAAGCGCCTACTTCGCCGCTTCACCTGTTCTAGCGCAGGATTCTCAGGGTCCCCAAGAGGTCCTCTCCGCCGATCCCCGTCAGCCGTTCACCTTCTCGTGCATAGGTCCGCTAATATGCACCGGGCTGCAGAGCCCAGAAAGAGTGCGGATGGAAGCATGGTCCACTCGGTTGGTTCAGCGGGGAAACAGGATGGCAATGGTAAGATCCAGGATGCGAACCAGACCCGGGCAGGGCTCCTTCGCCTCCCGGATCGTGACCTCGCACGGGTCTCGGCAGGGGTCAAGGCTTCCCTGGCAAAACCGGCCAATGAGGTGTCCCCCGACTCGGCCGCCTTACCCGACCAAAACCGGCCAACGGTGTCCCCCGACTCCGATTCGGTCCCGCAGCCCAGCCGCGCCCCCACCGGCAGCGCCTGCGAGCCCTACTTCGACTTCATCGAACTGTCGCTCAGCAAGGGGCGGAACGCCAAGGCGATCTACCAGGACCTGGTCGACCGCCACGGTTTCACAAGCCGCTACGCCAGCGTCAAGCGCTTCGTCCGCCAGTTGCGCGGGCAAACGTCGCAGCCGGCATGCGCGGTCATCGTCACGCCGTCCGGCGAGGAAGCGCAGGTCGACTACGGCGCCGGTCCCCTGGTGCGCGATCCTCACACGGGCCGCTACCGGCGCACGCGCTTGTTCGTGCTCACGTTGGGCTACAGCCGCAAGGCCGTTCGTCTGCTCACCTTCCAGTCCAGCACGCGCGCCTGGGCCGAACTGCATGAGCAAGCGTTCCGCCGGCTCGGTGGGGCGACACGCACCGTCGTGCTCGCCAACCTCGGAGAAGGTGTGCTCAAGCCCGACATCTACGATCCGGCGTTGAACCCGCTGTATCGCGACATGCTCGCGCACTATGGCGCCGTCGCGCTGCCGTGCCGGGTCGCCGATCCCGATCGCAAGGGGAAGGTGGAGCGCGGCGCCGGGCACGCCAAGAACACACCTCTGAAAGGACTGCGTTTCGAGAGTCTGGAAGAGGCGCAGACTTACCTCGATCACTGGGAAGCCAAGTGGGCCGACACGCGCATCCACGGCACTACCAAACGCCAGGTCGCAGCGATGTTCGCCGAAGAGAAGCCGTCGCTGCTGCCGCTGCCGCTGGAGCCGTTCCGCATGTACCAGTTCGGCGACCGGCGTGTGAACCTGGACGGCTGCGTCGAAGTCGATGCCGCTTACTACAGTGCGCCGCCGGGTTGGATCGGCCGCGGCGTGAAAGTGCAGTGGGACGGCCATGTGGTGCGTGTGCTCGATCCGCGCACCGGACAACTTCTGCGCGAACATCGGCGCCAGGAGCGCGGCCGTCATCGCATCCCGGACGAAGACAAGCCCGCGCGGACACCGCATTCCACCGCGCAACTGCTGGCACGTTGCGGCAAGATTGGCCCGCATGTGGGTGCGGTCGCCGAACAGACCTATCGCCGCGACGGACCGGAGTCCATCCGCCGCATCATGGGGCTGACTGGCTTGGCGCGCAAGCACGGCGCCACGCTCGCCGACGATGCCTGCGCCGCCGCGCTGGAGATCGGGCTTCCCGCCAACCCCTATGGCTTCGTCCGCCGCTGGCTCGAGCGCCGGCCCGCACTCACGCTGCGCCAAGTGGACCCCATCATCCGGCAACTGACCTTGTATCGCGACTTCAGGCTAGGATGCGGTCCACAATCAGTCGCAGAACCGACGACCAGCGCTGCTTGACCAACTCCGCCTCAACCAGCTTGCCCATCCGGACGTCGTATTCCATCTTTCGCAGCTTGGCCTTGAACACCATGTCGGCGGTCTTGGCCTGGGCGAAGGTCGTCCCGGCTGGCGCAACCTCGGTCGGGGCCGTTACGCGCTCCGAAACCGGCTCCGGGCGATCATCCAGTACCGCGTCGGATGAGGCAACATCCACTTTGCCCGCCCGCATCACCAGCACGCCGGCCTTGGCCACCCGAGTGATCCGAGCCGGCCGACCGTCGAATTGAAGACCGCTTGGGACAGCGTGCGTAAGAAGGCGAAGGTCGAGTGCCGATGGCATGACCTCCGGCACACCGTCTGCACCAAGATGGCGGAGGCGGGAGTGCCGGAAAGTACCATGCTCGCGATCATGGGCCATATGAGCCGAGCCATGCTGGAACGCTATAGCCATATCCGGATGCATGCGAAACGCGAAGCGGTGGAGGCCCTGAATTTCACCCCGGCGAAGCCGAATTTAAACGAGGCTGCTAAGGTTTCCGCTAAGGTGAGCACTTCAGCGACTTTGAACTGATTCGCTAAGTGCTTTATTTTGATGGTGAGCCGGGCGGGACTCGAACCCGCGACCCTTTGATTAAAAGTCAAATGCTCTACCGACTGAGCTACCGGCCCTTGGGGGATGAGAATCTTCATTTAGGGTAACACGGGTCAACACGGGCAGGAACTCCTTCGCAGGGCAATTCGATTTCCTTCTGAATCAGCGAGGTAGCGGAAATTCGCAATGCCGGCCGATTCGCATTTGAAGGTTGCTCCGGCATCTCGGCCCGCGACGCCGTTTCTGCCGCAGTGACGCTGAACCACAAGGTTCGCCGCTTGAGCAGGGTTGCGGTTGCCGTGGACTGTGACTGCCGAGCGGTTAGCAGGCGCGGGCGATGAGGAAGAAAAGGACTGCGGCGGCGGCGACGAGGGCGATCCCGGTGCGAAGACGCATGGGGGGCGGGGGTGGTTTCGAGACGACGGGGATGGGAGAAGGGGTGGGCAGGAGTTCGGCGAGCCGGTGGGCGGCTTGTCCGGCGAGTTGTTCGTCGCGGATCTCGCGGAAGAGGGGGATTTCGCGGCCGGCGGCGGTGGCGAGGGCGAGCTGGTAGGCGTAGTAGCGAGTGGAGTCGTAACTGGTGGTGGACTGGCGGCTGTGGCGGAGGATGAGGACGCGGATTTCGGAGAGTTGGTCGAGGGGGAGTTCCGTGAGGCGAGGGGACCAGGGGAATCCGGAGCGAATGGAGATCACGGCGCGATCGAGGCGCAGAGACGTGCGTGCGTACTCATGTCTGGCGATGACGTAGCCGGCGGCGGCCGAGAGGAGAATCCAGAGCCAGCCGAGCGCGTGTTCGTATCCGCGGGTGTAGAGCCAGGCGAGCAGGAGGAGGCCGGCGGCGGTGACTAAGCAGCCGGGCGAGGCGCGTTGGGAGGGCGGTTCGTAGACTTCCCAGGAATCCGCCCCGAGGGAGCGGGTGAGCAGGGTCTCGAGTTGCGGGACGAGGCGAGGGTCAGCCGGCGCCATTGGGGGTTGGTGGGTGTTTGAGTTGTTGGAAGAGCCAGGCGCGGGCGAGGCGGAGTTTGCGGTCGACGGTGGCTTTGGAGGTGGCGTGGAGTTCGGCGGTTTCCTCGGCGGTACAACCGAGGAGGTAGCGCTTTTCGAACATGGCTGCCTGTTCGGGGTCACGGCGGGCGAGGGCGGTAAGCAGGCGGTCGAAGTCGACGATTTCGGGGCCGGCGGCGTTGAGCCAGGCGATATCGTCGTGGAGAGGGACGTGGGTGAGGCCGGCGCCGCGTTTGTCCCGGTGGGCGGCGCGCGCGTAGTCGATGAGGGCGCGGCGCATGAGCAGGGCGCAGAGATTGTAGAAGTGCTGGCGGCTTTCCAATTGGGGAAGCGGCTGGGCGATGAGCTTCAGGAAGAGCTCGTTGACCAGGGCGGTGGCCTGCCAGAGGTGGCCGGGGCGCTCCCGCGAGAGCAAGCCGCCGGCGAGGGCGCGCAACTGGGGGTAGACAGCGGGGGCCAGTCGATCCAGGGCGGAGGCGTCGCCGGCGGCCCAGTCGGAAAGCGCGCTGGTGATGTCCCCCTGCACCCCTCGATTATAGAGAGGCTGAGGCGGTTTGCGGCAGAATGACGCCAAATACGTTTGGCAGACACAGGGGGCGCAATCGGATAAACTAGTAACAGGCCTGAGACTCTGAGAAGAGTTTTCTCGTCCGTTGCCGTCATGGGTGGCGCGTATCGAGCGAGTGCGATTATCTGCCTGAGTGCCGCCGCCACTTTTGCCGCAGACCAGTGGCGTTCGAAGGAATCCCGTGTCCGCTGGAACGCCACCGTGCAAACCGGGCTTGCCGAGCGCTTCCAACTTACCCTGGGCGGACTGTTCGGCGGTGGGCCGGCATGGCAGAGCCGCCTTGAAGTGGGCGCCGACAACGTTTGGACGCGCGGCGACACGCTGTCGTTCTACGGCGCGGAATCACTGGATCGTGTCACTACCCGAAGCGACTGGCAGTCGGGCGTCGCCTACCGCCGCCCGATCTGGCGGGGACGAAACCAGTTGGTGAGCGGCAGCGGCGGTTTCCAGCACTGGAGGTTCGCCAATGTGAAGACCGGAACTCGCGACTGGCTGACTTACGAGAACCTCACCTACCGCGCCAAGGTCAAGTCGATGGGATTTGGCGTTACCGCCGACTCGTGGAGCCTGCTGTCGAGCCCGCTGCCGCGTGGATCGCTCCTCCACACGCAAGCCTGGGCAGAACACACGCTGATCGACCACGAACCGTTCTTCGTCACCGTGCGGCACGGTCCGGCGCACACCTATTCCTGGGGGTTCTTCGATGCGCACGGGCACCGCGTCGTCCGCTACCAGGCGATAGTCGGCATTACCTACCGCGGCACTCACCTGGACGTCGGGTTCCGCAAGCAGTTGGGCTTGCAGTCGTGCGTTCCTGACAACTTCTACTGGCATTTTTCCCTCAGCCGCACGTTCCGTCTTCGCTAGCTGTAGCCCGAGGAATTCCTGCTGAAGCAGGGCGAGGAGGTCACCGCGCGCTTCGCCGACAAAAGCGTCCCTGGTCAATGCAACGCAGCCTGCGCACCGGGGCCTCGGGAGCCTCGGGAGCCTCGGGAGTGGCTGTTGGACATGTCAACAAGTGCGTGATACGCTTCACCCAGCCTAACTGCCATGAACTTCCTCCAATATCTCGACGTCATCATCGGGTACGCCGTCGCCATGATGGTGCTCGCAACGCTGATCGGCGCGGCTTCGGCGATTTGGATTTCGCTGATCCGCACCCGGACGCGGCACCTTTCCGGGGGGCTTGCCTCGCTGCTTGAAAACCTCGGAGTCGCCGGCGAGCAGGGCCATGCCCTGGCGAACGCCATCATGATGGACCGCACCGTGAAGGCGCGGGGCATCTGGAGTTCTCTCACCGACCCTACGGATTGGAAGTCCCTGCCCGGCGCCGTCATCCGTTGGGTACGCGGCTTCGCCGCCGAGCCCATTCAGCGGGAGGAACTCGCGCTCATCATTCTGCGCAAAGCGGCCGAGGGTAACGGAGCTGCGCTCAAGGCGCTGGGTCTGCCGAACGCTACCCGAGACCAGGCGCGTGAACTGCTCAGCAAAGTGGAGACCGCCATGCTCCTGGAGGAGGTGGAAAAGCCGTCGCTCCCTGCTCAGACGTGGCGCGCCAAAGCTCTTGCCGACAACGTTCGGACACTTGCCGCTCCCCTGTTCAGCCATTTTGACAACCTGATGGACCGCGTCGAGGACAATGTCAAAGCGTCGGGGAAAGCCAGTTCGGCGGTGTTCGCCGCCGTCTTCCTGCTGGCCTACCCCGTCAGTTCGTTCGACATCCTTAACCGGTTGTCCGTGAGCGACGAACTTCGCCAGAAGGTGATCGCCGCCGGCACGAATCCGAACGCCAACGACCCGTTGCTTCAGAAGGGTCTGTTCGGCGATTCCCTCAATTGCGCCAAGTGCGACGTGGCTTGGTTTTTCAAGTGGTTGCCGCCGGCCAGGTGGTTGAGCACATCCGTTGCCCAGGCCAAGTGCGACTACTCGGGATTCTTCACGCCCGGCGTGCTGCTGACCTGGGTGATGGTCAGCATGGGCGCGCCCTTCTGGCTGAGTCAACTGACCCGGTTGTTGGGGCTGCGCTCGGAGATCGCCCGACGGCTGGAGGACCAGCGGACCCTGCGGGACGGAGACCAGCGAACCACCATATGAAGACCAGAGGCTTGCCGACTCCGGTGTCTGGTGGTGATTGAACTGTTGGAAGAGCCAGGCGCAGGCGAGGCGGAGCTTGCGGTCGACGATCCCGGGTGGAGGCGTCGCCGGCGGCCCAATCGGAAAGCGCGCTGGTGATGTCACCCTGCACACTGCGATCAGGGGAACGTTGAGGCGGTTTGCGGCGGAATGACGCAAGATACGAATATGGCGGACTCCTCCCCGACCGACCCCCGCTGGCTGCGCATCCAGGAACTGTTTGACCTGGCCAGCGGCTGGCCGGCCGGGGACCAGGGGCGGCGGCTGGCCGAGGTGGAAGGGGACGTGGCGCTGCGGGAGGAGGTGATGGGGCTGCTGGCGGCTTCGGAGGAAGAGGCACAGGCGGCTGAGCGGTTGGCTGGGCAGCGGCCGGCGGTGGCGCTGCCGGCGGCGGTCGGCGGGTATCGTGTGCTCGGTTTGGCGGGGGCCGGGGGCCGCGGGCGGGTTTACCGGGCGGTGCGCCGGGTGGCGGGGACGGAGCAGGTGGTGGCGGTGAAGGTGATGCTGGAGCACCTGATCTCGCCGGAAGATCTGGCGCGCTTTGAACGGGAGCAGCGGGTACTGCTGTCGGTGGATCATCCGGGGATCGCGCGGTTTGTCGAAGCCGGCTGGGACGAGGACGCCGGACCGTACCTGGCGATGGAATGGGTGGAGGGGGAGACGCTGGTGGAGTATTGCCGGGCGCGAGCATTGCCGGCGGGGGCGCGGGTGCGGCTGGTGGTGGAGGCGCTGGAGGCGTTGCAGGCGGCGCACCGGAGCCTGGTGGTGCACCTGGATCTGAAGCCATCGAACATTCTGGTGGATCGCGAGGGCCGGGTGAAAGTGCTCGACTTCGGAACGGCGAAACTGCTGGGGGGCGGGGAAACGGCGTCGACCGAGCAGATGACACCGCGGTACGCGAGTCCGGAACAGTTGCGGGCGGAGCCGGTTACGACGGCGTGCGACATCTACAGCGCGGGGCTGGTGCTCTATGAGGTGGTGACCGGGGGGTGGCCGTACCGGGATTCCGAGTCGGTGGCGGCGTTGGGGGAGCGGGCGACGGGGCGGGCGGAAGCGCGCGTGAAGACGGGTTCGGCGGATCTTGACGCGATTGTGGGCAAGGCGCTGGAGTTTGACCCGCGGCGGCGGTACGAGTCGGCCGGGGCGTTCGCGGCGGACCTGGTGGCGTGGCTGGAGCAGCGTGTGGTGAGCGCACGGCGGCCGACGGTGTTCTACCGGCTGGGGCGGTTTGCGCAGCGAAACCGGAAGGCGGCGGCGGCGGGCACGGCGGCCGCGGTGCTGTTGGCGGGAATAGGCGGGTATGCGTTGTGGCAACAGCGGGCGCGCCAGAGGGAGGCCGAACGGAGCCTCGAAATCGCGCGGTTTTTGAACTGGATGGTGATGAGTTCGGCGACGGCGCGGAGCGGGCGTGCGGCGATGACGGTGGCGGAAATGGTGGAGCGGGGGAACCGGCGACTGGAGGAAGGAGCGGGACTGGATGACGGGCAGGCGGCGGGGTTGAAGGTAAGCTTCGCCTACCTGATGCGCGAGCACGGGAGGGAGGGCGCGGCGGAGCGCATCGCGCGCGAGGCGGTGGGGCGAGCGGACCGGAGCGGGGACGCGGAGGCGCGCGTGAGCAGCCGCAGCATCCTGGCGGGCATCCTGCAGCGCGAGGGGCAATGCGAGCAAGCCGTGCGGTTCGCGCGAGAGGCTGAGGGCGTGGCCACCGCTCTGGGCGACCGGCTGAAGGCGGAACGGAAGATGGATTACCTGGCTGCGCGGGCGGCGGTGAGCGAGGCGTGCGAAGGGCAACTGGGGCCGGCGATCGGATGGGTGGAGGAAGCGCTGCGGCTGGCCGGCGGAGTGACCGAGAGCGCACTCGGGACGGCGCCGGAAGTGATGCGCGCGTCGCTGGGGTTACAGCACGCGCTGTTGCTGGCGCGGGCCGGACGGGGCGATGAGGCGGTGCGGGCGGCCGAGGCGGGCATCGCGCAGGCGGCGGCGCAGCCGGAGGGGCGGTATCTGCACGTGGCGCTGTTACGGGTGCGGTCGCAGGCGCTGGCGGCGAAGGGAGACGCGGCGGCGGCGCTCGAGGCGCAGCGGGAGGCGGCGCGGCTGGCGCCGGGCGTGGTGAACCCGTTCGAAGAAGTGCGGATGCAGACCTTGCTGGCGGGGCGAACGGTGGATGCTGGGGATGCGCGCGAGGCGGCGCGGCTGGCGCGGGAGGCCGTGCAGGCGGCGCGGCGGCGGGAGGCGGAGATCGGCCCGTCGTTCTGGATGATTCTGGCGGATGCGGCAGAGGTGCTAGCCAAGGCGGACGGGTGCGGCGAGGCGCTGCGGCTGTACGAAGAGGTGAACCGGTTGACCAAGGAACAGTTACCGCGCACGTGGCAGGGGAACCAGTACTTGTACAAGGCGGAGTGCGCGCAGGCGGGTGG
>JAEUQD010000589.1 GCA_016789925.1 Bryobacterales bacterium
CGAATGTGATATGGATCCTCGGCGATCAGTTCCGCGCGCAGGCTCTGCAATCCAACGGCGACCCCAACGCCCGCACACCCAACTTGGACCGCGCCAGCATCAACGGCATCACGTTCTCCAACCATGTATCCGGCTTCCCGCTGTGCTGCCCCTTTCGCGGGTCGATGCTTACCAGCCGCTATCCGCACCACTGCGTCCCAGGCCACGAATATCCGCTGCCGGAAGGGCAGAAGACCGTCGCCGACGTGTTCAACGCCAATGGCTACCACACGGCATATTTCGGCAAGTGGCACTTGGGAGGATTTCACGAGCGATTTAACGATAGCGACGGCCGTGCCGCCTTCTTCATTACCGACCCGGCGCGGCGCGGAGGATTCCAGACCTGGACCGGCTATCAAGACAATGACAGCCAATGGGACTGCTGGGTGCATGGCGGCGCCGGACCGAACGCCTTTCACTACCGCCTTCCAGGGTTCGAGACCGACGAGCTGACCAATCTGCTGATCGGGTACCTGAAGGATCGCACCGTCGAACGCAAGGCTTCCCCGGTAGCAAAGCCTTTCTTCGCGGTCCTGAGCGTGCAGCCGCCGCACGGCCCGTACGTGGCTCCGGAGCGCTTCATGGCCAACTACAATCCCGAGCGTGTCCTTCTCCGGCCCAACGTTGCCCATGTCCCCCGCTTGGAGCAACAGGTGCGACGAGACCTGGCTGGCTACTACGCCATGATCGAGAATCTCGACTGGAATTACGGCCGCGTCGTCCAGACCCTCGAGCAGACCGGTATGCTCCAAGACACCCACATCTTCTTCTTCGCCGATCACGGCGATATGCACGGTTCGCACGGTGAGCTGACCAAGGTATGGCCGTTCGAGGAATCCATCCGTACCCCGTTCATCATCTCGGGCGGGCAACCCCGCTACCAGCCCTGGAGAGACGGACGACTGCCGGTGGTTTCCAACCACGTGGATATCGCGCCCACCAGCCTAGGCCTATGCGGCATCTCGAAGCCCGACTGGATGGAAGGCGCAGACCTTTCACACCGCCGTGTCTCGAAGCCAGCCACCAACCCCGAACCGGATTCGGCGTTCCTTCAATGCGTCATCCCCCTCCTACATCCCGATATGCCCAATGCGCCTTATCGCGGCGTGGTCACGCGCGATGGCTGGAAATACGTCTGTTTCGAAAATCGCTCCTGGTTGCAATTCAACCTGAACGACGATCCCTACGAGGAAATCAACCTCGCGCAGTTGAATCGCTACCGGGCCGAGCGGAAGAAGCTGATCGCCCGGCTGCGCCAGTGGGTAGCTGACACCGGCGACCGCTTCGCGATCCCGGAAGACTAGGAGTCCCGCTTCATCCGGCCGATTGACGGTCTCCCTTTTACCCGCTTACAAATGTTTCGTTCGTCGGCGTGCGAACCCACTTGCCGGACCACCGTCGGGCATTCGTCAGATCCTTCTCGCTCCAACCCCGGTCCAGCGTCGCCCCGTCCGCCCAACTTTCACTCTTGCGAAGCTCACTTAACGAAATCGCACCGAATGATGTACAGGAGATTCCACTCGGAGATTGTTTCCCGTTAAGCACGCCACTTACCCACAAATTCTTCCGACGAGCCCGATAAAAAAATCGCGGTACTGATAAAGAACGCGCGGCCGCTTCGCAGTACAGGGTGAAGGCAAAAACAAGCCAAACAAAACATAGGAGAAAAGAAAATGACGAACGAAAACATCACCAAGAAGACTGTCGAAGCCGCCGATGCGCCGGTGGAGATCACCGAGACGGAACTGGAAAACGTGGCCGGTGGCCGGATGGGCGAAGGCGAGTGGAGCATCCCGTCGGTGAGCGACCGCTCCTGCTGCATCAAGCGCTAAACCGGAAGCGACTGTCTACGAAGAAGAGGCTGCCCGCGTCGAAAGGCGCGGGCAGCCTCGTTTTGCGTTGGGTGGCGGCAAAAAAAACTGCTTATCCGTTGATTGATCTAGCCCATCCGATTCGCAGTTATAAGTGTGATGGCAAACGAATACATGCCCGGCAGACAGCAAACGCCGGGTAACGCAACACTCCCGCTGGAGATCAGCGATGCGGAACTGGAGCATGCGGCCGGGGGACGGATGTTCGCCGCCAGTCCTTTCAGCATCCCGTCGCTCAGCCACCTACCGTGCTGCGTGAACTAATCGTATGCGTACTGAGATGGCTGCTTCCCTGATCGATCGCGCCAGTTCGCTGACTGAGAGAATGGCTTCCCATGTGAACCGGCTGACGCCCGAACAGGTGGACCGGTGGCGCGGAAACGCGGCTTCCGGGAATGAAGGCAAGTTCTCACAACGCCTGGAATGGACTGCCTCGGCGACGCAGCCCCCCTACTGGTGGGCACCGACATTGATGGAACTGCTGGATTGGACAGGCAGCCGGACCGCGGCGAGCTTCGAACCACTCGTTGAGTTCGCCCTGGGGCGTTTGGCGACGCCGGTTTCTCCCGCCTTACGGCCCGCGATGGCAACGGCGCTGCACCGCACCCTGACCGTGGTTGCCGAACAGACGCTGTCGGCTGAAGCCGAACTTTTCCAGCAAGCCGGCTGGCCGGGCATCTTCGAGAAATATCCGGTGCTGGCGAAACTGATGGCCATCCGGATCCAATTCTGGGTCGAAGAGATGGACGAGTTTTTAGGACGCCTGCAGCGCGACCTGCCGCGTCTACAGGGGGCGTTCGGTGTGCTGGGCGACCTGGTGGTTCTGACCAGCCACCACTCGGATGCGCATCACCGGGGACGCACGGTAAAGATGGCGACGTTTGCGTCGGGGGCCAAGCTGGTCTACAAACCCAAGGACCTGGCGATTGACGAAGCCTGGTTCCGGCTGGTGGCGTGGTTCAACGGGCGGCAAAAAGAGTTACGGCTGCGGGCTCCGCGCGTGGTTGCGGGCAACGGGTACGGTTGGGTGGAGTTTGTAAACGCGGCCACCTGCGATACGGAAGCCGACGTGGAACGCTACTACCGGAATGCGGGCGCGCTGGTGTGCCTGCTCTATGTGCTGGGCGGGACAGATTTCCATTATGAGAACCTGAT
>JAEUQD010000621.1 GCA_016789925.1 Bryobacterales bacterium
AGTTTGCGGTCTGTGAAATTCACCCGCGCAAACGGGAACTCGCCGCTGAACGTCGCGCCCGCCAGTCGCGGAAGTCCCGGTGCATTCTGTGAACCGAGTCCGCTTTGCCCTTCGTAGGGAGGCAGAATCCGGGCCTCTAATCCCCGCGCCACCGGCTTGCCGTCCCCCGCCTGCACCCAGATGCTTGGGAATGCATAGCTCAGGTTGTTCCCTTTGTCCGGCCGGTTGAAGATCTCCCAGTCCCGAAGCTGGCCTCTGCCACCCAGGCTGACCGAGCCCGCGCCCACACCACCCAGCGGAAAGGCAATCATCCCCAATTGGCGGCCGCGATACACTCGCGGATAAGTGATTGCCGTAACGCCGTTGGGAGTATTCTGTTTCTCGGAAATCGGTGTTGCCTGGGCCACGCCTGGTGCGCCGATACTGGTTCCCACGGCCAATCCCTGAAGGAATGCTCTTCGATCCGCTTTCATTGATGGACCTCGTCGCCATTTAGAATAGGGTGTCGCTCCACCGGGCACAAGGAGGTGCTCTCTGTCCGAATCTCCGTTGTTATCGTCCAGCCGCATCGACGCGGCGGAATGGCTGACCAGCCCATCGCCGTCCCTGTCCGTCGTGCCCGATGGCTTTCCCGCCTACGTTCGCATCCCGCACGCCGGGTCAGAACCGGGCAACCTGCCCTCCAGTCTCCTGGCGATCGTGTCGCCCTATCTTGCCAGTCACACCACCTCACCGCACGCCTGCTGGTTTTGCTTATGGGACGGCTACGGCTGGCTGCACGAGGGCAGCCATGCGACCATCCAATTCATCCATAGTTCGGCCGCCCCCGAGCCCGCCGGTCCCGAAACACCATTCCCCTCGACGCCGTTTCGCCACGCTGCGCTTCACGCCCCACGCGTGCGCCTTCCTTTCCGCGACTATCTGCTCTTCCAGGGCCCCCTTCACGCCGCCGCCGAGTTCGGTTGGCATCTCACCGCCACCCACTTCATCCCCCAGTCGCCCAATCTCTTCTGGCCCGACGACCATGCCTGGTGCGTCGCCTCGGAAATCGACCTCGACTACACTCTGATTGCCGGCTCGGCCGCCTTGGCCCAAGCGCTCCTCGCCGATCCGCATCTCAAGGCCCTGCCTGCCTCCACCCCCTCGTGAGCCCCACGGCCCCGAGTGTTATACAATTTGCCACATCCGATTCCGCCGCGCTCTCACTATGAAGCTCTCTCGATTCGCGATGCAGGCGTTTGTTCTCGCCGCCCCGCTCCTGGCCCAGTTTCAGCCTGTCCTCCCCGCCACCGCCCCGCGGCCGCTGGGTCCCTATTCCCCCGGACTCTGGGCGCAGGATTACCTCTACGTCTCCGCTCCCTCGCCGCGCGACCCCGCCGGACGGATTCCACCGGATTTCGACGGTCAGGCCCGCCAGGTGATGGAGAACATCAAGGTGGTCGTCGAAGCCGCGGGCCTGACGATGGAGCATGTCGTCTACACCCACGTCTATCTCCGTGACATGGCCAACTACGATGCTCTCAACCGGATCACCGCGCGTTACTTTCCCAAGGCGCCCCCGGCCCGCGCCGTCCTGGGTATCGCCGGACTCCGCGATGGCGCCTTAGTCGACGCCAAGGCGGTCGCGGTTCGACACCTCCATCAGAAACAGCCCGTCCACATCCCTGGCCTCGACTCCAGGGAACCCTTTACTCCCGGCATCCTCACCCACGACCAGTTCTACGTGTCCGCCATGCTCGGCCGTGACCCGGCTACCGGACAGGTCCCCGCCGATCCCGCCGCACAGGTACAACTCGCCCTCGATGGCATGAACCGGGTGCTCGCCGCGGCCGGCCTGGACCTGCGCCATATGGTCTTCGTCAATCCGTTCCTCACCCAAAAGCTGCCTTCGGGCGTCATGAACGACCTCTACGCCCGCCACTGGAAGTTCGGCTCCGCCCCCGCCCGCGGAACCATCTTCGTGGTCAGCCTGCCCCACGGCGCTCAGATCGAATACACCGGTGTGGCCGTCCGCGATCTCACCAAACGCGAAGTGATCTACCCCAGGAACTTCAAGACCAGCGCCACGGCCAGCCCCTGCGTCCGCGGCAACGAATGGATCTACTGCTCCGGTAAGTCCGGCTTCATTACCGGTGTCAATGGTGGCATCTTCCATTCCGACCCCGGCGTCCAGTTGCGCCAGTCGATGCGCAACCTGCTCGATGGTTTGGAAGAGGTTGGCCTCGACTTTCGCGCCACCGTCGAAACCACGCTTTACTTGGACAACATCGCCGACTACCGCAAAGCCGAAGACGTCTACAAGCTCTATTTCGAAGGTCCCGCGCCGTCCCAGGCCGCCCTCCAGCAGATACCCCCGGTCGAGCGCAAGGAAGGTCCCGAAGGCCGCTGGCCGGGCATCGAACAGCTAACCCTCATCGCGCACAAACCGGCGAACTAAGCCGCTATTGGGAGACACCATGCCATTGAAGCTCACCTGGATTGCAATTGTCGCGGCGCTCTTGACCGGTTGCTCGCAAGCGCCCCAAAGCGCTCCCGCGCCTCAGCGCCTTGAGTTCAGCCGCATGCTCGTACACTGGAGCCAGTACATCGACCCCGGCTATCTCGCCTTTGTCGACGAGGCCCAGCCCGAAGTGGTCCAGGCCGGCTTCTATGGCGTCGACTTCTGGGCTCTCGCGCACGTCCCCAAAGCGGTCAAAGGACCCACCGCCGCCACTCACTACGCCGACGGCGACCTGAAAGCCAGCGGACAGTATCTCGAAAACCTCAACCGGGAGTTACACAAACGCGGCATCAAGGTCATTGGACACATCGACACCACCTACCACGTCACCGGCCTCATCGATGCACCCAAAGGACCACGCGACGGCTTCTTCCACTTCTACAACGAGCTATGGGACGAGAAGGAACTCGGCCCCAAGCCCGTCCGCGATCCCCTCGAACTGATCCAGCGCAAGGCCGATGGCAGTCCCTACTCCATTAAGCTCGACGGCTTTTCACCCTGGCCCATCTATCACGGCTGCCTCAACAATCCCGGCTGGCGTAAGGTCATGAAGGCGTTCGTCAAGCGCGGTATTGAACGCGGCGTGGACGGCTTCGTCATCAATTACTTCTACACCAACGGGTGCATGTGCCGGCACTGCGTCCGCGGGTTCAAAGACCATTTGCGCGAGCGCTATCCGGCCGCCGAGTTGCGCAAACAGTTCGGCATCGAGGACCTCGAGAAACATCAGTTCGCCGAAATCAACGGCTGGTACAAGGCAAATGAGATGACCCCGCTGCGTCTGGAAGGACAGCGCTTCTCCGACATCTCGCGAAAGAAGGCCTTCGACGACATCTTCATCGCCTACGGCCGTTCCCTCAAGCCCGGCCTCATCCTGGCCCAGTGGCTGCACAGCTACCAGCCCATGCCGCGCAACGACGAACGGTTCATGCTGCCGCCCGATCTTTGGGCCAAGGGCGAAGACTATC
>JAEUQD010000687.1 GCA_016789925.1 Bryobacterales bacterium
ACCGGCAGTCCCGCCGCCTTGCCTGAGATATCCCACAGCGCGTGCTCAATCCCGCTCATTGCCGCGTTCACGACCATGCCGCCGGGGAACCGCGTGAAGTTGTACATGAGACCCCAGAGGTACTCGATGTTGCGCGGATCCTGGCCCACCAGCCAGCGCTTGTAGTCCTCAATCACCTTCACCGTGGCTTCGTCCGGACCGCACGAATACGCTTCACCGATGCCGTGAATCCCCTGGTCGGTTTCCACTTTCACGAAGCACCAGTTGCGTCCTCCCGCGCCCGTAAGAAACGTCTTGATGTCAGTGATCTTCATCGCCGGCCGTGTTCCCACGGCTCCGGTTTGCATCAGCGGCGCGGCGCCGGTCGTTTGCAGAAACTCTCTTCGCTTCATGCCAGCAACTCCTTTACGGCGGTCTCGTTAAATCCGTGAACCATGCGTGCGCCTTCCACAAACAGCGGCCGCTTGATCAGGTTCGGATGGGCGGCCATCAGCTTAATCGCCTCAGCCCGTCCCGGCGGATTCTGTTTCATGTTGCGCTCGCGATACAACTCGTTCTTCGCATTCAGGAACAGACGGTAATCGCGCTTTCCGATCAGCGCATCCAGTTCCTGCTCCGTCAGTCCTTTGTTCAAATCGATTTCCTCAAACTCCACGTTGGCTTCGCGCAGGAAACTCCGCGTCTTTCGACACGTGGTTCAAGTCGGCTTTAGATAGACCTTTAGTTTTGGCATCGTTTTAATAGCGCCTGACCGACGCATCGATGGCGAGGCTCCAGGCCTCAATCCCACCGGACATGCTCTGGCAGGCCTCCACTCCCTGGCCCCGTAGCCAGTTCACTACGTTCAGGCTGCGCATCCCGTGATGGCAGAACACCACGAGCACGCCGTCGTCCGCCTTCTGCTCAATCTCCTGCAACCGCTGCGGCACCGTGTTCATGGGGATCAATTCCGCTCCCTCGATCCGCGCCAACTGATGTTCAAACGGTTCGCGGACATCGATCAGAAACAACTTCTCGCCGGCATCAAGGCGCGCCTTGACGTCCTGCACCGTAACTTCAAACGGAACACTCATGAAGAGTCAGATTGTATCACCGCTCAGCCAGCCCGCTGCGTGCAAATGCCGCAAAACCACGCGTGCATTCTCCTCCGGCGTCACGCCGCTGGTCTGCAGCGTCACCTCCGCATTCGTCGGCGGCTCATAAGGATCGTCAACGCCGGTCATCCCTTGCATCCCTCCGGAGCGCGCCTTGGCATAGAACCCTTTCACGTCTCTCTGCTCGCAAATCTCGGCCGGCGTGGCTACATACACCAGCACGAAATTCTCGCCCACCATACGCCGCGCGGCGTCGCGGCTTTCCTGGTACGGGCTCACCGCCGCGCAAATCGCCACGCCATGATGACGGACAATCTCTCCGGCCACGAATCCGATCCGGCGGATATTGGTGTCGCGATCCTCGCGCGAGAATCCGAGTCCTTTGGACAGTTGCATCCGCACCACGTCTCCATCCAGCATCGACACCGCCCGACCCCGCTCTTTCAACAGCACCGCCAGTTGATTGGCGACGGTCGACTTGCCCGACGAGGGCAGCCCCGTGAAGAACACGCAGAATCCCTGCCGGCTACGCGGCGGAATCGCCTCCTCCACAATGGCCGCCACCTTCGGCGAATAGTCGCCGTTCCCCGGCAGCGGCAAAATCTCCGTCGCTCCATAGGCGTGCACCGCTTCCTTCACCACTTCGTGGTCCGCGGCCGACAGCGGCAGCACATTCACGCGCGCCGCATCCACCACTGCCAGAGCCGCTCGTACTCGCGCATAGTGGTCCACCGCGCCGAACTGCAAAACATGAAGAATGGTCGACCCATCCTGCAGAACTTCTTCCATGTCCCTGGTGATGAACCCGTCGGTCACCAGCGCCTGATGTGGCGGCAGTTCTCCCGGACCTCGCCGCAGCCCCGTAAAGTCAGGGTGCGCAGGCATCTCGATCAGGCTCAGCCCTTCCCCGGGCCGATACGCCGCAATCCGGATATTCTGCGGATCACGCAGCAAAACCTCGTCATCGGCTTCAAACTCAAATCGCGCCAAAGCCCCGCGCAAATGAAGTTCTAGTTTCCCCAGAGCGACTGGGTCAAGTTGGACAGACCACACTTCTCTATAATGAGGGATTCCACATGGGGGTCGATTGGTTTCCGCTCTGGCTCAGTTTACGCGTGGCGGCCCTGTCGACTGCGCTCGCCGCCGTCTTCGGCCTCGCCATCGCCTACATACTGGCCAACAAGCACTTCCGCGGCAAAGAGGCGCTCGATGCGGTCATCACGCTTCCCCTCGTGCTTCCGCCTACGGTTCTCGGCTACTACCTGCTGGTTCTGCTGGGCCGAAGTTCGTTTCTTGGCGAAGCCTATGAGGCCATCTTCGGCCAGTCCCTCGTGTTCACCTGGCAGGCCGCCGTTGTCGCCGCCCTTCTCCATTCCGCGCCCTTGCTCATCAAAAGCGCCCGCGCCGCGCTGGAAAGTGTGGACCACACCTACGAACGCGCCGCACGTACGCTCGGCGCCAACGAGTGGCGCGTCTTCTGGAGTGTCACCCTGCCGCTCGCCCAGCGCGGCATTCTCGCCGCTACCGCCCTCGCCTTCGCCCGCTCGCTCGGCGATTTCGGTGTCACCATCATGGTGGCGGGTAACATCCCCGGCCGCACCCAAACGGTCGCTGTCGCCATCTACGACGCGGTGGAAGCGGGCAACGGCGCGCTCGCCCGCGCGCTCGTGATTGTCACCAGCATCATCGCTCTCGCCATCCTGTGGCTGGCCAATCGAGTGGGCGGAAAGCTGAGTTGGCGATGATCACCGTCCGTCTCCGCCAGCATTTCACCGCAAGTCCCGAGTCTGCCCCCTTCACCTTGGACCTCGACTTTGAAACCGCCGCCGGCGTTACCGTCCTCTTCGGTCCCTCGGGCGCGGGCAAGACGCTAACGCTCGATTGCATCGCCGGCTTCTTTTCTCCGCGCGAAGGTCTCGTCTCAGTGGCTGGTACCGTTCTCTACGACGCCGCCCGCGGCATCAACCTGTCACCCCAGCAGCGCCACTGCGGTTACGTCTTTCAAAACTACGCCCTCTTCCCCAACCGCACTCTCCGCCAGAATCTCGACTTCGCCGCCGAACGGCTTCCGCGCCTCGAACGCCATCGCCGCGTCAACGAAATGATCGACCGCTTTCGCCTCGCCGAAGTGGCCGGCCGCAAACCCCACGAACTCTCCGGCGGCCAGAAGCAGCGTTGCTCCATTGCGCGCGCGCTGCTCGCTGCTCCCCTGGTTCTCCTGCTCGACGAACCTGCCCGCGGCCTCGATATTCCGCTCCGCCTCGAGTTCTATTCGGTCCTCCGCCAGGTGCGCAGCGAATTCGCCACGCCCGTGCTCCTCGTCACTCACGACCTCGACGAATGCTTCGAACTCGGCGACGAGATGCTCGTCTTC
>JAEUQD010000697.1 GCA_016789925.1 Bryobacterales bacterium
GCGGCGGAGCGGCGCTGTGGTCCAATAATGACAGGAGATCCAAAAGAATCGTTAATGCTCACGCAGACGAAGGCCGAGCGAGATTGGAACCTTTTATTCGCCTGCTGGCTGATTGCCAGCGTCTCGGCGCTGGGAAGCCTCTTTTTCAGCCAGGTGATGGATTTTGCACCCTGCGTCCTGTGCTGGTACCAACGCATCGCGATCTTCCCACTGGTTCTGATGCTCCCAGTGGGCCTGTTCCCGTTCGACGCCAAGGTCGCCAAATTCGCGCTGCCACTGACGATCGCCGGGTTGCTGACGGCGGCTTACCATAACCTTCTCTACACCGGCCTCATCCCAAAGAGCATCCAGCCTTGCAGTCCGGGCGTGTCGTGTACGGAGAAATACATCGAGCTGTTCGGATTCGTCTCGATCCCCTTGCTTTCCTTGCTGGCGCTGGCGGCGATGACTACCCTGTTGATGATTGTGAAGCGGAGAAACTAGTGATGAATCGAAAGATGGTTTTCGGCCTATCGGCGCTGGCGCTGGTGGCGGCGTTCGTGGTGGGCAGTTCAATGTACAAGGGACAGCGCGCCGGCGAACTCGACTTCATGGCGCAGGAAAACGTCTCGACGTTCATCCGGATGCATTCGCCCATGCTGGGCGACGCAGCGGCCAAGGTGCACATCGTGAAGTTTACCGACCCGGCGTGCGAGACATGTGCGGCCTTCTCGCAATTCATCGAGCAGGCTATGGCCGCCTACCCTGGGAAGATCAAGCTGATCGTCCGCTACGCGCCCCTGCACGAGGGCGCCCCGGAGGTCGTTAAGATCCTCATTGCCGCGAAGAAAGTGAACAAGTTCTGGGAGACGCTCCACGCCCTCTACGCGTCGCAGGAGCAGTGGACGCAACACCATCAGGTGATCGTCGACCGGGTATGGCCGCTGCTGGAGCGCGCCAATCTCGACGTCGCCGCCATCCGGGCCGGCATGAACGATCCCGAAAGCGAGCGCATCATCGAGCAGGACTTGGCTGACGCCCGGACACTGGGCGTGCGCAAGACGCCGGGAATTTTCGTCAACGGCAAAGCGCTCGATCCGTTCGGCGTCAGGGAGTTCAAGCAGCTCATCGAGTCTGAGCTTGGCGCAAACTATCCTGAGCTTCGGCGCTGAGCGAACGCCTCCGGGCCCCGCTCCGAGCCGTCGTCGAAGCCTGCCATCGTGTAATCACTATCTGCTAACATGATGGCAGATGATTCGAACGCAAATCCAAATCACCGAAGAGCAGGCTGCCAGTCTTCGGGCGATGTCGGCAGCGCGCCAGCAGCCTATCGCCGAACTGATTCGAATCAGCATCGATTCGTTTCTACAGAGGGAAGCGGGTGTCAGCCATGAGCGCAGACGAGCCAGGGCAAAGAGCGCGGTAGGGCGGTTCGCTTCATCGCTTGCCGATGTCAGCGCAGAACACGACAGATACCTGGCTGAGGCGTTCGGCCAGCAGTGACTTTCGTCGATACGTCGGCATTCTATGCCCTACTCGACCGGAACGACGCGAATCATGAAGCGGCGAAGGCCTGTTGGGTGGCCTTGCTCGACTCCAACGATCCGCTGTTCACGACAAACTACATAGTGGTGGAAAGTTGCGCTCTGGCCCAGAGCCGGTTGGGTTTGGATGCGGTTCGCTCGATTCAGGAGGATCTTCTCCCAGTGATGGAGGTGGTTTGGGTCGATGAAGCGACTCACTCGCTGGCGATGGCAGCTCTTCTGGCGGCGCAACGGAGAAAGCTCAGTCTGGTCGATTGCGTCAGCTTTGCCGTCATGCGACGCACAGGGGCGCAAGCGGCGTTCGCGTTCGACCAGCAATTCCTTGAAGAACGGTTTGTGTTCCCTGCCGGATAGGGGTGGGTCCTGGATGGTCTCCAGGATATTCGCGCCCGTTTTGTGCCAGACTGAAATCCATGCGCACAACGGGTGCAGACACCGTTGTGCGCATGTTTTCAATGCGTTGCGAAAGGAAATAGTCTGACTGACTATTGCTTGGCGATCCGATCTTCGACAACCACCAGGTGCCGCCGGGCCAGCGTCCGGAGTTTGTTCAGCCCGCCCATCACCTCTTGAATGTTCTTGCCGGGGTGGGCCTTCTCGAAAGCCTCGCGAATGCCGCGCGGCCCGAAAGCCGCCTTCCAGTCCGCGAAGACGTCCGCGCTGAAGGCCATATAAGGTTCCTCCGCTCCGGCAGGCATCACCTTGGTGCCGAACACCCAGGCCTTCATCGTCCCGCTCTTGATCATCGCCTCGGCCATCGGCAACCAGACCTCGCGCTCAAACTTCACGTATCCCGGCATGTCGTGCACCTTCATCCAGTTGACGTAAAGATGGCTGCCTTTCTCGATCGTGCCCACCCGGTGGTGATTCTGCCAGATGATGCGGCTGGCCAGCTTCGCCAGTCGATACTGAGCCTCGTAGTACTGATCCACCGACATGTTCACGCCAGCCGCTTTCAAATCCTTCTCTGTCTGCTCGCGCCCGGGGATCTGATAGGGCGATCCTTGGGCGGTGTAGATAATGCTGTAGTCGCAGGGCGCCTCCTCGCCCGCCGGGACTACGGTCCGCAGCAGCGACCACGACAGTAGAGTACCCGCGTTCATACGCATCTGCGCCAGTTTCTTCATGGGTCCAGTGACGTGCTCGCGGAACTCGCGCTGCTTGCCGCGCTCCACTTTGACGCAACTGACCGTCTGGAAAATCGCCGGCTGCGTCTGGGCACCCAATTGCCCTGCCGAGAGCAGTGCCGGAATCAACAACAATACCCGTCTGATCATTTTGAGAAATGACCTCCTTATCCAGGGAAGCGCGATCAGTCGCCGAAACCCGCCACGCCGTATACTAAAAAAATCGTGCCGCAACAGGTTGTTCACTCCACCTGCGCTCTGGACTGTCCGGACGCGTGCTCCATCCTGGTGACGGTTGAGGACGGCCGGGCGACCCGGCTTCGCGGCAATCCCGACCACCCGGTGACCCGCGGCTTCCTGTGCGCCAAGGTCGCGAAATACCTGGACCGCCAGTATTCGCCGGACCGACTGCTGTATCCCCAGAAGCGTACGGGGGCCAAAGGCGAGGGGAAGTTCACACGGATTTCCTGGGATGAAGCGCTCGATACGATCGCCTCGCGCTTGACCCAAATCGCGCGCGACCACGGCGCCGAGTCGATCCTGCCGTTCTCCTATGCGGGCACGATGGGCTTACTGCAAGGATCGAGCATGGACCGGCGCTTCTTCCACGCTCTGGGCGCATCCCGCCTGGACCGGACCATCTGTTCCTCCGCCGGAATGGCGGGTACGATTCAGACCATGGGCTCCCGCTTTGGCACTGAGCCCGAACAGTTTCCCGAGTCGAAGCTGATCATCGCCTGGGGCGCGAACATCCTCGGCACGAACGTGCATCTGTGGCCGTTCATCGTCGAGGCACGCCGGCGCGGCGCGCGATTCTATACCATCGATCCCTACCGCAACCGCACGGGCCAGCTTTCCGACCGGCACTTCTCGATCCAACCGGGAACCGACCTGGCGCTCGCGCTCGGGATGATCCATATTCTGATCGCGGAGAATTTGTACGATCGCGACTATGTCGCGGCCCACACCGTCAACTTCGACGCGCTGCGCCAGCGTGCCGCGGACTTCACACCCGCCCATGCCGCCCAACTCACCGGCCTTTCGGTGGACGAAATCGTGACGCTCGCGCGGGAGTACGCGACGGTACGTCCAGCGGCGATTCGTCTCAACTATGGGGTCCAGCGCTCCGAACGCGGCGGGGGAGCGATCAGCGCCATATCGATGCTCCCCGCCCTCACCGGGTCGTGGCGGGAAGTCGGCGGCGGCCTCCAACTGTCGACGTCGATGGCGTTCCAATTGAATCGCGCCGCCCTGGAACGCGCCGATCTGCAACCGAAGCCCACGCGCCTGGTGAACATGACGACTCTCGGCCAGGCCTTGACGGAACTGAACGAGCCGCCGGTCAAAGCGCTGTTTGTCTACAACTCAAATCCCGCCGCCATCCTCCCGGATCAGAACCGAGTCCATGGCGGACTTCGGCGGGACGACCTGTTTTGCGTCGTGGCCGAGCAGTTCCAAACCGACACGGCCGACTTCGCCGATATTCTCTTGCCCGCCACGACCTTCCTGGAACACTCGGACCTCTATTTCGCCTACGGGCATTACTACCTGCAGATGGCGCGGCCGGCCGTTGCGCCTCCGGGCGAGTGCCGCTCCAACGCCGACCTGTTTCGCGCCCTGGCCCGCCGCATGGGCTTAACCTCGCCGGCCTTCCTCGATTCCGACGACGACTTGATTGACCAAGCCTTGGCCAGCGGCCATCCTTTTCTCGAAGGAATCACGCGCTCTCGCCTGGAGGCGGAACACTCGGCTCGTCTCAATGTCTCCGCCGCGGGCACTCCCTACCTCCCCTACGCCGAAGGCGGGTTTGCCACGCCGTCGGGCAAGTGCGAACTCAACCCGCAGCACGTCGACTATCAGCCGCCCGTTGAATCCCGGTTCGGCGATCCCCACCTTCGCCGCCGCTATCCGCTCGAATTGATATCGCCCAAGAACGACGACAGTATGAACTCGACGTTCGGTAATCGGGACGACCGGGATGGAGAAACGGCCACGCTGTATCTGCACCCGGACGACGCCGCTGTTCGCGAGGTAGCCGAGGGTGATCTGGTCCGCTTGTACAATGCGCGCGGCTCGGTCAGGTTGCGTGCCGCGATAACTTCCTCGGTCCGTTCCGGTGTCGTTTGCTCGCCGTCCAGCCGCTGGCCGAAGCGCTCCGTCGACCGGCGCAACATCAACGCTCTCGCCTCCGACCGGCTGACCGATATCGGCGGCGGCCCCACGTTCTACTCCTGTCTGGTACAAGTGGAGAGATGCGGAGACTGATTCCTGTTCTACTGGCCGCCGCCCTTCTCGCTGCTCCGGCCTGCAAACGATCCAAGAAAGCGCGCGTGGAGACGGTGGAAGAAGACAACCAACAGTTGTTGACAGTCATCAACACGGGCGACCCCAGGGCATCCGTTCAACTCCTGAAGGGATTCCACGAAATCGAAACCGACGGTTGGCGCTGGACCAAGGGCGCTTTCAGCGTGACGTTACGGACGCCGCCGAATGCCGCCAAGGCCGGGGCGCGCCTCGAGTTCCGCTTCACACTGCCCGATGCGGTGTTGAGCAAGACCGGACCCATCACCCTGAAAGCGAAGATCGCCGGCGTCGAACTCGACCCCCAAACCTACCCGCAGGCCGGTGAGCAGGTCTACCAGCGCGACATTCCCGGCACTTCCCTGCCC